>JANXSV010000194.1 GCA_025356505.1 Methylovirgula sp. | reverse complement strand
CCGCCTCCACTGGCGCGAGACCAAACGTTTCGGAAGCGCTTGGAAACACAAAAACATCAAGGGCAGCCAAGAACGTGCCGATGGACTTGGGGCTTATTTCGCCAAGAAAATGAACCCGTTCAAGGCATCCCAGCGACTTCGCCAGTGCGAGCAATGGTTCGAGCTCAGCTCCCTGCCCGGCGTGGGCATAGTGCCAATCAGCATTGTCAGAAAGCAACGCGATATTGGCGTCAAGACATTTCAAAGGGTGCAATCGGGCAACGCATCCAAGCAGAGTGACGTTCTGGGGCAAATTGAGCAACGCGCGCGCGTCAAATTTGGAGGTATGCGCCGTTTTGTCTTCAAATCCGTGATCAATTCTGACCATCCGATTTCTGTAGCTTAACGGCCATTTGCCGTAGTCTTTTTGGGTATCTTCTGAATTGACAATAATCTTGTCGTAAACACCCAGCGTGCCGCAGGCAAGATCAGCCATGCGCACGGCAGCATTCATAGTTGCAGGTGCCGATGTTGTCGAGGCAACGATGTTTTTCAGTCCCGCGACACGCGCCACGATGCCGCCGATAACGTTGCCATAATGTTGCAAAGGCAACGTCACATCCGGTTTAATTCGCCGGAACGCGTGGAACAGCGCAAGGAGAAACCGCGCAAAAGCGAGGGGATTTGATGGCCGCTCCAGCGCACAAAATTCCGTATTCGGCTGATTATCAAATCCCGAAGTGCGCCGGAAAAAAAACAGGTGATGAACGTCGTGGCCCCGCGCAGCAAGGCTTTCACCCAGAATACGCGAGATCTCCTGCGCTCCAGCATTTTCAGCTTGCGTCTGGACAAATAAAATTTTGCGTGGTCTGGCCTGATCGCTCAAGTCGAAGCCTTTCCTCTCAAGAGATGTCTGATGCGGGGATTTCGCTGAGCGCCACATCGTAGCGCGTTGAACAGAATTCGCAGGTAATGCCAATTTTGCCGTCAGATTCGACCATGTCCTGACATTCCTGCGGTGAAAAGCGACCTAGCATCGCCAAAACGCTTGGCCGGGAGCAGCGGCAGGCCTGCCGTACACTTTGGGATTCATATACAGTTGCACCCCGCTCGTGAAACAGGCGATAGAGCAAATGTTCATTCGTCAGTAAGGGGTCCACAAGTTCGTGATCTTCGACGGTGCCAACCAAAGCGCGCGCCTCGGCCCACGCGTCATCCTCCGTATCCAGCGCCACGGTTACGCCATCGGGATGATCACCGGGTGCGAGATCGCGCTGCCGCCGCCGGTCTTCGGAGTGAGGCAAAAATTGAACCATAAGCCCCCCGGCTCGCCATGTGGCAGCGTGCGGAGAAATGTTCTCGGCCACGGCCAAGCGTATCACGGTTGGAATTTGTTCGGACTGCGCAAAATAATGATGCGCCGCAGCTTCAAAACCTTCGCCATCCAGCACCACGATACCTTGATAGCGCGACATATCACCACCCTGATCGATCGTCAGGCCAAGATGCCCCTTGCCCATCAATTCGGCTGTGGTGGCGTTTGATTGGTCAGCAAGCCGCGCAGCGTCGTAGCGAGCATAGGCCCGAAGGCGATCAGGTGCATCATAATCAACGACGATCTGGCTGATCGCGCCTTCAGTTTTGGTCTGCAGTTGAAAGCGACCGTCGAGCTTGAGAGCGGAACCCAGCAGCGCCGTCAGCGCGAGGCCTTCTCCAATCGCGCGGCAGACCTGAGGTGGATATTGATGCAGGCGCACAATCGTATCAAAACTCTGACTCAACCGCACAGCCCGTCCCCGGACATCCAGCGCTTCAACCGAAAAAGGCAAGATCACATCGCTGGTCATATCGGCTTCACTCATGCTTCTGCTCCAAGACACCAATTCATGATGCCCTTTTGCACGTGAAGCCTGTTTTCCGCCTCATCGAAAACCACTGAATGTGGGCCGTCCATCACCGCGTCTGTGACTTCTTCGCCCCTATGCGCCGGCAGACAGTGCATAAATAGCGCGTCCTCCACCGCAAGCGACATCAGCCGTTCATTGACTTGGTATGGCTTGAGCAAATTGTGACGGAAGCGCTCCTCCTCTTCATCTCCCATAGAAACCCAGCAGTCAGTGACCACAGCATCAGCGCCGCGCGCTGCGGTTGAGGCATCGTCAGTCAAAACCAACTTAGTCCCATGCTCTCGCGCCCAGTCAGCGATGGCTTTTGGCAAAGGAAAGGCCGGTGGAGCAGCAATACGCAAGGTAAAGTCGAATAATTGCGCCGCATGAATCCAGCTCGTCATCACATTATTGATGTCGCCGGTCCAGGCCACAGTGCGGCCTTGGATTGGCCCGCGATGCTCTTCAAATGTCATGACATCCGCCATGATCTGACAAGGATGGGTGCGTTTGGTCAGGCCATTAATCACAGGCACCGAGGCATGAGCTGCCAGTTCAAGCATGGCCTCGTGATCAAGAATTCTTATCATGATCAAATCGACAAAGCGGGACAAAACCCGCGCGGTGTCGGCGATGGTCTCGCCTCTGCCGAGCTGCATTTCGGTGCCGGTGAGCATGAGCGTTTCGCCGCCAAGCTCTCGCATGCCCACATCAAAAGACACGCGCGTGCGGGTGGAGGGCTTATCGAAAATCATTGCAAGTGTCTTGCCGGTCAAAGGTCGGTCGGCAGCGACCTTGCCTTTGCGCCGCAAAGCCTTGATGCGCGAAGCCTCATTGAGAATACGGCGCAGGTCCGCCCCGGAGAAATCACTCAGATCGCAAAAGTGCCTGACGGGTTTCGTCATACGGTCAATTCCTTTTGCAACAGTGTTTGCTCCAGCGAGGTGCAGGCGGCGTCCAGCCGGGTGAAACCATCGGCCAACTCATCCTCGCTGATAATAAGCGGCGGCAGAAGTCGCACGACATTGTCTCCGGCCGGAATCGTCAACAATTTGTGCAAGCGCGCCTGCGTCGTGAAATCCGTGTTTGGCACATGCAACTTCAATCCCATCAACAGACCTTCTCCGCGAATTTCGGCGATGATTTTCGGATGGAGGTCCTTCAGTTCAGCCAGTCGCTGTTTGAGCAGAAGCCCCATTTTTGCCACGTGGTCGAAAAACCCAGGCGCTAAAACAATATCCAGCACAGCATTTCCTACCGCCATTGCTAGGGGATTGCCGCCAAAAGTTGATCCGTGACTTCCGGGCGTCATTCCCTCGCCCGCTGCGTGCGTGGTCAAGCAGGCACCCATCGGGAAACCGCCGCCAATCCCCTTGGCAATTGCCATAATATCGGGAGCAACGCCGGAGTGCTCGTGTGCAAAAAATTTGCCTGTACGGCCCACGCCGGTTTGAACCTCGTCAAATATCAGCAATAGTCCGTGTTCGTCGCACAAGGCGCGCAGCCCGCGCAAACAATAGGGTGGTACGCTGCGTACGCCGCCCTCACCTTGAATCGGTTCAATCAGGATTGCAGCCGTTTGCGGCCCTATCGCGGCCTTTAAAGCTTCGTGGTCGCCAAAAGGTACTTGATCAAAGCCCGCGACCTTGGGTCCGAACCCATCGATATATTTTTGTTGGCCACCTGCGGCAATGGTCGCAAGTGTGCGCCCGTGGAAGGCACCCTCAAAAGTGATGATGTGAAACCGTTCGGGGTGACCGTGACTGGCGTGGAATTTCCGCGCGGTCTTAATGGCGCATTCCAGCGCTTCGGCTCCGGAGTTTGTGAAAAACACATAATCGGCAAAAGTTGAATCCACCAGCCGTTGCGCCAGCCGCTCGCCTTCTGGAATGTGATAGAGGTTCGATGTATGCCATAACTTATGAGCTTGAGCCGACAATGCCGCAACAAGATGCGGATGCAAATGCCCCAGCGAATTTACAGCAACGCCCGAACCAAAGTCGAGATAGCGCTCGCCGTCGCTGTCAAACAGCCAAACCCCCTCGCCGCGTTCGAAGGCAAGAGGTGCACGGGCAAATGTAGGCAACATCGGCGAAACAGTGGCTGACACGGGCATAATCTCCACGCAGGCGAGGCTTTTAACGTCGGCGATAAAACAAAGGTGCCGCCCAGATGAGGCGGCACATAAGCGGACATTAGAGCTTGCGCCGAATTTGGTCAAATAAAACCGACAAGCCCCGCTTGACAATGCCCTGTTGAAAACGCGAATCGCCTGTGAATTAATCCAAGGCAGACTCTTGCGCCCGATTCGACGCATGGTGTAGTTTACATTTCATTAACCACGATATGTCGTGTGGAAAGCTTCTTGTCTTGATGAACAGTTTGCGTCCGTCGGTTTTCCGGTGCGATGTTGATGGTGGATTCTTAGATTTTGAAAGCCAAACGACATATCTAGCAAAGGTATTTGATATGTCCTGGACCGACGAGCGGGTTGAATCGCTTAAAAAATTATGGCTTGATGGCCACAGCGCCAGCCAGATTGCAGCCGAACTGGGCCATAGCATCACCCGCAATGCCGTTATTGGCAAGGTTCATCGCCTCGGCCTGTCCGGGCGTGACAAGGCTGCCGCGAGTCCTCAGCCGCGTAATCGTATCGTTGCCTCCACCAAGCCGGTTGAGCGGCTTCAGTCAGCCAGACCAATGCCGCCAGTGCGCGGCAATACGGCCCTGGCCCTGGATACTTTTGTGGCACCGCAGCGCCAGCTCAGATCCGCCGAAGATGTAGTGGTTCCGATATCCGAGCGCGTAACCATTATGGAACTGAAAGAAGCAATGTGTCGTTGGCCGCTTGGCGATCCCTCCACTCCGGAATTCCGCTTCTGCGGTACGAAATCCGGTCCCGGCGCCACTTACTGCGGCGCACATGCCCGCATCGCTTATCAGCCAAGCCAAGATCGACGTCGTCCGGCACAAAAAATGGCACGCTCGGCCTAACCTTTAGGGAAACGGCACGTGCACTTGCGCGGCTCAAGCTTTTGCCCGGGCCGCTACCATTTTTATGGCAAAGTAAGCACGTGGAAGGCTTACATGACAGGGTGTTAATTTGACGCACTAGACCTGCTGGCCTAAGTTTTGGGCCTAAATCCCTCAACAGGGCGCGTCCTCTCTTATTGTCCCTTTAAAAGTATCCGACCTTTCATGCTCGAAAATAACAGAGTGATCCCGCTGGTCGTTGCCAGCGCCTTATTCCTTGAAAACATGGATGGAACCGTACTTGCCACTTCGCTGCCTGCCATCGCAGTCGATTTGCATCAAGACCCGATCGCTCTAAAACTGGCCTTCACGGCTTATCTTCTTAGTCTCGCGGTATTCATCCCCCTTAGCGGCTGGTGCGCCGACCGTTTCGGTTCGCGCACCGTGTTTCGTGCGGCGATCGGGGTTTTTACACTTGGCTCTATCGCCTGCGCGTTTTCCGATACACTGGCTGGTTTTGTGGCTGCGCGTATCATTCAGGGTTTTGGCGGCGCGATGATGGTGCCGGTCGGCCGCCTCGTCGTGCTGCGATCCATTCCAAAGCGCGAACTCGTAGGCGCCATGGCCTGGCTAACCACACCAGCGCTCATCGGTCCTGTTGTTGGCCCGCTCGTCGGCGGTTTCATCACCACCTATTTCCACTGGCGATGGATTTTCTGGCTCAAC
>JANXSV010000172.1 GCA_025356505.1 Methylovirgula sp. | reverse complement strand
TAAAGCCCGGCTTCCGGTATTCGATTGATGCTTTTCTTGGCCAGTCAGACGTTTACACAAAAGAGCCAGTCAAGGCGGGCCAGTTGGCCAAACAGCGCAATGATTTGTCGCGTTTGTTAAATCAAGCTGAAGCAGAATGGTTGGAGCTAAATTCTCAAATGGAAGAAGCAATCAGTTGATTTCTTCCGTGAAGATTTGAAACAAAAACGCGGCCCAATGAATGAGCCGCGTTTTGAGGCTTTAAATGTGACTGAATTACTTGGCTGGCGGGGTTGGAGCAGGAGCGGCTGCTCCGCCCTTTTCTAATTCTTCGCGCTTCTTCTTGGCAGCATCTTCAAGGTTCTTCTGAAGTTGCTCTTGCTGCTGCTGAAGTACCTTTGGATCAATCGCGGCACCATCAAATGCCTTGCCAAACCCTTCGAGCGGCAGAGTGAAAACAACTTCGTTGCCAACTTGATTGCGCACAGTGACGTTCAGCGTCTTACCGCCCTTCAAACTTTTAACCACATCGCCGCCCATTTCTGATTCGGCAAAACAGCCGTTCGGGAAGCAGATTGCAAAGGCGCCTTCACGCGGAGCCAAAGCATCAATCGAATACCGGAAGCCGGGCTTTAGCATGAGCGCAACGGGCATCAACAGCCGCAACATCCGCTTGTCATCACCCTTCACGTCATAGACGGCCATAGCGAGCACCGGAGGTTGATCAGGGGCCTGACCGAAATCCCGCGTTGTGTAGCAAACTTCCTTGCCGGCGGCCTCGTCCTTGCCACACACCTTGGTCCAGTCAGCCTGTGCCGCCTGCAAAACAACTTTGTTGTCATTTGCAGCGGGATCGGCAGCCGGAGCGGCAGGCGCGCCAGCAGCAGGCTTTGGAGCCGCAGCAGCGGGTGCTTTGGTCTGAGCCGAGGCAGTCCCAGCCAGCGCGATACAGGCGCTCAACAGCGCTGTTCCGACAAGTGCCCGTGCTCCGAGGCGGTTAGATTTCAATATCATGGACGATCCTTTCCAGATGTCATTTTTCAAATGTCGTGTGCGATCTAACTGTTCAACGTGACGCCCGCCACCGCTCAGCTTGGGTAACCCCCGAGCCTATGGCTTTAGAATAAGGCAACAACTAGGCTTGTTCGCTCTTATCTTGTTAGGGGTGTTATTTCTAGGGGTACTGCGGTCTGCGGAGGGCTTTTTTCAATATTGTTTGCGTCATACGCAACAGGAGAGCCTAAAAGGTGACGCTTGTGTCATGATAGAATAATGTCATGACATGAAACTAGGTTCGATTCGCGTCGTCTTCACTGCATTTACAATGCTGACCTCATCTTTATGCGGTGCTCAGGGGCAAATCGTGCATGCTATTGCAATGCATGGAGCTCCAGCCCAAAGCGGACTTGAACCTCTCTCTTATGTTAATCCGTCAGCTCCTAAAGGTGGCAGGCTCGACATAGGTCTTCAAGGCACCTTTGATAGCCTCAACCCGTTCAATCTTAAAGCTGGATCTACGGCTCAAGGCTTGATGGGCAACGTCTTCCAAACTCTGATGATGCGTTCCCTCGATGAACCATTCACCTTTTATAGCCTCATTGCGCAAAGTCTGGAGACAAACGATGAGCGCAGCTTCGTAACGTTTCATCTAAACCCAAAAGCGCACTTTTCAGATGGACACGCTTTAACCACGGAAGATGTTGCCTTCAGTTTTGAGCTCCTCAAACTGAAAGGGCGCCCACAACAACGTTCTGCCTATCCCCAAGTGAAACGGGTAGACATCCTTTCCCCTACAGACATTCGCTTTGATTTGACCGGATTAGCTGACCGTGAAATGCCGTTGACACTGGCGCTAATGCCTGTCCTCCCGAAGCATGCAACCGACATCGAGCATTTTGGGGAATCTTCTCTCAAAATACCCGTCGGCTCCGGCCCTTACATTATCGAAAACATTTCAGCCGGAACTGAATTAACCTTCAGACGCGATCCTCATTTTTGGGGCGCGGATGAACCCAATCTAAAGGGACTATACAATTTTGATACGCTGCATGTGACCTACATGCGTGACCCGAATGTCGTTTTTGAAAGCTTCAAGGCTGGCAATCTCAACTTTATAACGGAGAATGATGCGTCGCGCTGGCTGAACGCCTATGATTTTCCAGCGATCCACGACGGGCGGGTTATTAAAGTTGCTCAGCCGCTCGGACTGCCAAAAGGCATGGACGGTTTTGCCTTCAACACGCGCAGGTCGCTCTTTGCAGACATAGAATTTCGTGAGGCGCTTGGGCTCTTGTTCGACTTCGAGTGGGTCAACGCGAAATTTTATGGGGGTCTCTACAAACGCTCTCTATCATTTTTCGATGACTCAAATCTCTCGTCACACGGCCATCCTGCGTCCAAGGGTGAACTGGCCCTCCTCAAGCCCTACCCCGATGCGGTGCGGGACGATATTCTTGCAGGAACTTGGCAACCAATAATGTCTGACGGATCCGGGCGCGACAGGGCTTTGCCACAAGCCGCTATGGCCATATTGACGAAAGCTGGCTATCATTTGAAAGACGGCAGGCTTATCGCACCCGCCGGGAATGAGGTTTCGTTTGAAATTATGGTCGAGTCGCGCGAGAAAGAGCGCCTCGCGCTGCTTTATTCCGAGAGCCTGCGCCGTGTTGGCATAATGGTGTCAATACGCTTCGTCGATGAGGTGCAGTATCAACGGCGCCGCCAACAATATGACTTTGACGTGATGATAGGTTCCTGGATTGCTTCACCCTCCCCAGGAAATGAACAGCGCGGGCGCTGGGGCTCTGCCGCGGCTAAGAATGAAGGAACCTTTAACCTGACGGGTGCGTCTTCTATCGCCATCGATGCAATGATCGAAGCCGCGCTTGCAGCAACGGGCGACGAAGAATTTCAAGATGCAGTGAGAGCGTTGGACCGCGTTTTGCTCTCTGGGTTTTACATAGTGCCTTTATATTACAAACCGGATCAGTGGATTGCCTATTCGAGCCAGCTTGAAAAGCCCGCCAAAATTCCCATGTACGGGATTACGCCGGATCCGTTCACAACATTGGCAACTTGGTGGAGCAAAAGCCCATGAGCAAACTGACAATAGATGTTGTTTCAGATGTTGTTTGCCCTTGGTGTTATGTAGGTAAGCGAAATCTGGAAGCCGCAATTGCGATGCGGCCTGATCTGGATGTCGAAGTGAGATATCGCCCGTTTCAGCTTGATGCCACGATCCCAGCCGAAGGGGTGGATCGTACCCAATATATGGTGCGCAAATTTGGTTCGCTTGACAGGCTCGAAGACGCCCATCATCGCCTCGAACAGATGGGCGGCGAGCGCAACATCCATTTCGATTTTGCAGCAATACAACGCTCGCCAAATACATTGGATGCACATCGCCTAATCCGCTGGGCAGCGCTTGTGGGTAAGCAGCCTGAAGTGAAGGAGCGGTTGATGTCACTGTATTTTGAGCACGGCGCAGACATTGGCGAGCGAAAGGTATTGCTAGACGTCGCAGAAGCCAAAGGCCTTGACCGTGCCGCAGTGTCGCAAATGTTTGAAGACGGCACAGACATAGCCGCGGTTCAAACAGAAATTGAACAAGCCCAAGCCATGGGTGTGAGCGGAGCACCGTTTTTCATCCTTGCTGGGAAATATGGCGTATCTGGCGCTCAGTCGGTCGAAGCAATGCTCAGTGCGATTGACGAGGCAGCAAAGACTGCATCGGCCTAAACACTACGGCGGCCCTACATGAAGCCGTGTCTTACGTCCTCACGTGGAAAAAAAACGTATCAATTACGTCAATTTACGCGCTGTGTCGACATCACGAACGGCTCCACGAGCGGCACTTGTTGTCATCATGGCATAGGCTTTTAAAGCAGTTGTCACCTTGCGCGGGCGAGGTCCGGGGTGCCAGCCATTCTGCTTGGCATCCATTGCGAAGCGCCGCGCCGCCAGAATTTCGTCAGATACGGCGAGCGAAATCTTTCGGTTTGGAATGTCGATCTCAATGATATCGCCCTCTTCGACCAAACCGATTAGTCCGCCCTCAGCCGCCTCCGGTGAGACATGACCAATTGAAAGCCCCGAGGTGCCGCCGGAAAACCGCCCGTCAGTGACAAGCGCACAGGCTTTGCCCAGTCCCTTGGATTTTATATAGCTCGTTGGGTAGAGCATTTCCTGCATGCCCGGGCCGCCGCGCGGTCCCTCGTACCTGATAACTACAACATCGCCAGCGACAATCTTGTTCTCGAGAATGGCAACAACGGCGCTGTCTTGGCTTTCAAACACGCGTGCCGGACCCGTAAACTTAAGTATGCTGGCGTCAACCCCGGCGGTTTTTACGATACAACCATCCAGAGCCAGATTTCCGCTCAACACTGCCAGGCCGCCGTCTTGACTAAAGGCATGCTTCACAGAGCGGATTACGCCACCCTCCCGATCAGTATCGACACTCTCGTAGCGACGATTCTGGCTGAACGCCACTTGCGTTGGCACGCCGCCCGGGGCCGCGGAAAAAAAGCGATGAACATCGGGATCACGTGTCGTCGCAATGTCCCATTTGGCAATTGCGCTTCCAAGCGTCTTACTATGCACCGTTGGAAGCTCATTGTGGATGAGGCCGCCCCGATTGAGCTCGCCGAGGATTGACATGATCCCGCCAGCGCGATGCACGTCTTCCATATGGACATCTGATTTTGATGGCGCAACCTTACAAACGACAGGCACTTTGCGTGACAATGCATCAATGTCGGTCATAGTGAAGTTCACTTCGGCTTCATGCGCAGCAGCAAGCAAATGAAGGACGGTATTCGTTGATCCGCCCATAGCAATGTCAAGGGTCATAGCATTTTGAAAAGCCTTAAAGCTGGCAATTGACCGTGGCAGAGCGGTCTCGTCGTTGCCTTCGTAATAGCGCTTGGTGAGCGAAACAATCACGCGGGCAGCCTCGAGAAACAGCTCTTTACGGTCTGCATGGGTAGCCAAAACTGATCCATTGCCCGGCAACGCCAAGCCAAGCGCTTCAGTGAGGCAATTCATAGAATTGGCTGTGAACATCCCGGAACAAGACCCGCAAGTTGGGCACGCTGCGCGTTCCATTACTGCCGTTTCTTCATCGGTGTAACTTGGATCGGCCGCTGCAACCATGGCATCAACCAAATCCACGGCCATAGTCTTCCCACGATGGACGATTTTACCCGCCTCCATAGGACCGCCCGAAACAAATACAGTCGGGATGTTAAGCCGCAAGCTGGCCATCAGCATGCCGGGTGTAATCTTGTCGCAATTTGAGATGCAGACCATCGCGTCAACGCAGTGCGCGTTGCACATATATTCGACACTATCAGCGATGATTTCCCGAGAAGGCAGGCTGTAAAGCATGCCGTCATGCCCCATGGCGATGCCATCATCAACGGCTATGGTGTTGAATTCTTTAGCCACACCGCCCGCAGCTTCAATTTCGCGGGCAACCATCTGCCCCAGATCTTTGAGGTGGACGTGCCCTGGAACAAACTGCGTGAATGAGTTCACCACCGCGATGATGGGCTTACCAAAATCACCGTCCTTCATGCCTGTGGCGCGCCAGAGGCCGCGTGCACCAGCCATATTACGGCCATGAGTAGAGGTTCTTGAACGGTAATGCGGCATTGGGTGCCCCTAAATCTGAAACGACTGTGTAGGTTGGCTAAACCTGCAAAACCAAAAAATCAACACTTGCTTCAAAAAATCCCGATTTTATGCGGTCGCATTACCCAAAACATCAAAAAAAAGCCTGCGACGAAAATATCGCAGGCTAAAAATATACAAATTACTGTGCAGTTCTAGGCGGTTCCCGCCGGCGGCGCCATAGCACCTGTCATCATGGCCACCGCATCCGACATGGAAATATTTTTCGGATTGACCACGGCCAATCTGCTCCCCAGGCGGTGAATATGAACACGATCTGCAACTTCGAACACATGCGGCATATTATGGCTGATAAGGACGATAGGCATGCCACGCTTTTTAACGTCGTTAATCAGATCAAGCACACGGCGTGATTCCTTTACGCCAAGCGCCGCTGTTGGTTCGTCCATAATCACGACGCGGGAGCCGAATGCCGCGGCACGCGCAACGGCCACGCCCTGTCGCTGGCCACCAGACAACGTTTCAACAGGCTGCCCGATGTTCTGGATGGTCAATAAGCCAAGCTCTGACAACTTGTCTCGCGCCATTTTTTCCATGCCCGAGCGGTCAAGCATCCGAAATACAGACCCAAGAATGCCTGGTTTACGCCGTTCGCGCCCCAAAAACATGTTGTCGCCAATCGAAAGCGCAGGCGATAAAGCCAGGTTTTGATATACGGTCTCAATACCAGCATCACGTGCCTCTTGCGGCGAGCGGAAGTGAATGATCTGCCCGTCAAGGCGGATCTCACCCGAGTCCGGCGGGGCGGCTCCGGTGAGCGCTTTGATCAAGCTTGTCTTCCCGGCGCCGTTGTCGCCAATCACTGCCAGCACTTCGCCCGGATACAGATCGAAGTCGCAGTTGTTCAGGGCAACGACTTGGCCGTATCGTTTCGAAAGCCCACGACCGGTCAGAACAGGTTTTATGTCGCTCATTTCGAAGCCCTCCGCAGCCACTGGTCTATGGCAACCGCTAAAATAATCAAAATGCCAACGGTGAAGTCCTGCCAGAGGACCTCCACTCCGGCGAGTGACAAACCATTGCGAAAGATGCCCACGATGATGGCACCCAAAACCGAGCCGACGATAGAACCCCGTCCGCCAAACAACGAAGTGCCGCCGATAACAACGGCGGTGATTGAGTCGAGGTTAGCCGTTTCACCAGCGAGCGGCGTCACTGACCCAACGCGGCCGATAAGGATCCAAGCTGCAAACGCACAGATGATACCCGCAACCGTGTAAACCGATACGAGTGTCTTATCGGTGCGAATACCTGCAAGCATTGCCGCGTCAGGGTCATCACCCACAGCATGCACATGTCGGCCCCAAGCTGTCCAATTCAAAGCGTACCAGGCGACAAACGCCGTCACCAACAGCGCGATGCCGCCATAGGTTACGCTAGCTCCGAGAAACTGGAAAGAATCACCGAACCACAACAGTCCCGGAGCCTGCTTTTCGATGTCCGAATTCCGGATCGACTCCGAATGGGAGTAAAACAGTTTCAAAGATTGGTAGATGTTCAAGGTTCCGAGCGTCGCGATGAATGGCGGCAGCTTCATATATGTAACCAGCGCACCATTGACGTAACCCATCAGCCCGCCCGCCCCCAAACCTGCGAGAACGGCCACAGATACAGGCAATCCTGATTGGACGGCTAGCTTTCCCATGACAATTGACGCAAGCGCCATGATGGCACCGACTGAGAGATCAATCCCGGCTGTCAGAATAATCATCGTCTGGGCAATTGCGATAATGCCCGTGACGGTCACCTGCTGCAACACCAGCGACATGTTGCCAGGGGTAAGAAACCGGTCGCCAGCGGCGAGACTGAATACAAGAATACTCAGAAACAGTACGGCAATCGGTATAAGCGTCGGTGTGGTGTGCAATATTCCGCGAAGAATTTGGATGGGGCCAGGTTTTGCTATCTCGAATGAAGCAATTTTAGCATCCGCCTTATCCAGCGTACTTTCAAAATCTGAAACTACTTTGGTGGGTTGTGCAGGTTCGTTCATGATGTTCCCCCGACCAGACTTATTGATGGTGATGCTCTTGATAACAAGAAGGGCGACCGTAACAGCCGCCCCTCCGACATTTCAATGATTACTTTGATTGGGTCTTAGCCCCAGCACTTCTTTAGGCCTTCTTCCGAGGTGATCGATTTTACGCCTGCCACTGGATGATCTGTGATCAGCTCAACACCCGTGTTGAAGAAATCAAGACCATCGGAGTTCTTTGGCTTTGCGCCGTCCTTGGCGAAGGCTGCAATGGCTTCTACGCCCTTGGAAGCCATCAAAAGTGGGAACTGCATCGAGGTGGCACCAATGATGCCTTCTTTAACAGACTTCACGCCTGGGCAGCCACCGTCGACGGATACAACAACAACGCCCTTTTCCTTGCCGGCCTTCTTCAGAGCCTGGAAACCGCCTTCAGCAGCTGGTTCGTTGATCGTGTAAACCACGTTCAAACCTGGCTCTTTCTGGAGCAAGTTCTCTACCGACTTAACGCCACCCTCAGGGTTTGCCTGCGAGGACTCATGTCCAATAACGCGCTTGTCTTTTTCAGATCCGAGTACTTTCAAATCTGGAACTTCGATACCAAAGCCCTTCAAGAAGCCGGTGTCGCGAGCGACGTCAACCGAGATGTTATCCTTGTTGATGTCGAGCATGCCAATATGTGCGGAAGCAGCCTTATCGCCCAAAGTTGCCTTGGCCCACTGCCCGATCAATATGCCTGCCTGGAAATTGTCAGTAGCAAATGTTGCATCAGTTGCTTCTTTGTCACCAATCGGGGTGTCAAGAGCAATAACCAAAATACCGGCCTTGCGGGCCTTCTTCAGAGCGGGGATGACAGTGTCGTTAGAAGCGGTAATCAAAATGCCCTTTGCGCCGGCAGCGATGAGGTTTTCAATTGCTTCGATTTGTGGACCAGCATCGCCGTCTACTTTACCGGCATAAGCTTGGAACTTGAGGCCGCCGGACTTTGCAGCAGCTTCAGCGCCTTCTTTCATCTTCACGAAGAAGGGATTTGTGTTGTTCTTGGTGATAAGACCCACCAAGGTTTCAGCGGACGCAGCACCTGCGCCC
>JANXSV010000135.1 GCA_025356505.1 Methylovirgula sp. | reverse complement strand
GATGGATCACATCATGAACAATCGCCTCAGCCTCGAATTTGGCGAAGCCTTCGCACGCATCCCGCTGAAAGCCTCGCCGCATATTCACCACGCCGATGCGCTGGAGAAAGACTGGACGCTGGTTCTCGCGCCGGAAAAATGTTCGTTCATTTTGGGCAATCCGCCGTTTATTGGCCAAAGCTTCCAGTCGCCGGCACAGCGCCAGCAGATGGCGCGCGTGATTGACGCAAAAAATGGCCGCGCGGGCTCATTGGATTATGTTTGCGCGTGGTTCTTGAAGGCGGGAGCCTATGTGCAAAGCGCCAAGGCGCGCATTGGCTTCGTCTCGACAAATTCAATCACCCAGGGCGAACAGGTGGCGCAGCTCTGGCCTTTGCTGTTTGACCGATACCATCTGGAGATTGCCTTCGCCCACCGCACCTTTGCCTGGGGTTCGGATGCGCGCGGTATGGCGCATGTGCACGTGGTGATTATCGGCCTTGCCAAGCGCGACGATGAACCCGCGCTCAAAAGGCTGTTTTCCTATGACAAGGTGAATGGCGAACCGCTGGAAAGCCAGCACAAGGCGCTTTCGCCTTATTTGTTTGATGCGAGTGGATTAGCGAATCGGCACACAATAATCAAGGAAACATCCATAGCTGCTAATTCAACGCCACGTTTAAAAACGGGCGTTCAAATGATTGATGATGGCATTCTGACATTTGATGCTGGCGAAATGACCGATTTCGTCCGAAAAGAGCCATTGGCGCAGAGGTGGTTCAAGAAATATGTAGGCGGAGATGAGTACATCAATGGGTTTCACCGCTGGATACTATACTTGCGCGATGCCGCCCCAAATGAGTTGAGACAGATGCCGCTCGTGCAAGAGCGCCTGAAGCGTGTGCGTGAGTATCGTAATTCGAGCTTCAGACCCAGCACGCTTAGAATGGCAGATACACCAACTTTGCTTGGAGTTGACGAACGCTTGAAGAAGCCATTCTTGGTTGTCCCAAATACAAGTTCAGAAAGCCGGGACTATATTCCTATCGGCTGGCTAGAACCTGATATTGTCGCAAACCAAAAGTTACGCATTTTGCCGAATGCAACAGCTTGGCACTTTGGCATTCTCACGTCCAACATGCACATGGCATGGATGCGCGCCATCACGGGGCGGATGAAAAGCGATTACATGTATTTGGTAGGGGTCGTCTACAACACCTTCCCGTGGCCGGACGCCGATGCCAAGCTAAAGGCCAAAATTTCAGACTTGGCGCAGGCGGTGCTCGACGCCAGAGCCGCGCACCCGGGCTCCACCCTTGCCGATCTGTATGACCCCGATGTGATGCCGCCGGACTTGCGCAAGGCCCATAAAGCTCTCGATGCCGCAGTGGACAGGCTGTATCGGCCTGCTGGCTTCACCTCGGACCGGGAGCGTGTGGAGCACCTGTTTGGCCTTTATGAGAAGCTTGTCGCGCCGCTCACAGCCTTGGCGGCAAAGCCTGTCAAAAAGCCCAAAAGCACAGCGGCTAAGTCCGGAGCTGCCTCATCCGATGCTTCTCCCGCAAAAATCTAGGATAGTGCGAAGGCGCAAAGTGTGTGCCCGGGCGGCGGTGAGTCGCGGTTTGCCCTTAACATCTGGCGGCATTGCGCTTGGCGTGGGTTTTTTGGTGCCGCAGGCCGGAATCGAACCGACGACCCCATCATTACGAATGACGTGCTCTACCAACTGAGCTACTGCGGCGCTGGCCCTTCAATAAGCCCAACATTGGCTGTTTGCAAGATGTTCACGGAGGCTTTCGAGGCGGCGATTTCCTTGTGTTGCAGTGCAAAAGCCGCTAGACCTAGATCTTAACGTTGACCAACCGAGGGTTTAAAGGTTAGGACGCGCGCCAACATGTGCTGTTTGACCTTTGGCATGCAGAAAGGCGCTGTTTAGCAGAGCCTTTTTGAAAACTCGGAACGAACGAGCATATTTATGGATTTTCTCAAACCACGGTTGATACCCATGACCAGGCGCCGCAAAATATATGAAGGCAAAGCAAAGACTCTTTATGAAGGACCTGAGCCCGGCACCCTGATCCAACATTTTAAAGATGACGCCACGGCGTTTAATGCGCAAAAGCATGAGATCATCGACGGTAAAGGCGTGTTGAACAACCGCATATCGGAATATATCTTCAACAATCTCAATGCCATAGGTGTGCCGACGCATTTTATTCGCCGCCTGAATATGCGTGAGCAGTTGATCCGCGAAGTGGAGATCATCCCGCTCGAAGTTGTGGTGCGTAATGTTGCGGCGGGTTCGCTGTCAACCAAGCTTGGCATTGAAGAGGGCACACAGCTGCCGCGTTCGATCATCGAGTTTTATTATAAAAAGGATGAGCTCAACGATCCGATGGTGTCCGAAGAGCATATTACCGCCTTCGGCTGGGCAACGCCGCAGGAGATCGACGATATTATGGCGCTGGCCATTCGCGTGAATGATTTCCTGTCCGGGCTGTTCCTCGGGGTTGGCATCCGCCTGATTGATTTCAAAATCGAATGTGGCCGCCTTTGGGAAGGCGACATGATGCGCATTGTCGTGGCGGATGAAATCAGCCCGGACTCGTGCCGTCTTTGGGATGTCAAATCCAATGACAAGATGGACAAGGATCGTTTCCGCAAGGATATGGGCGGTCTGGTTGAGGCCTATACCGAAGTTGCGCGTCGCCTGGGCATCATGAAAGATGACGAGCCGGTGCGCACGTCGGGCCCGAAACTGGTTCAATAGCGGTTATGAAGGCAGGAAATCTATGAAAGCCCGTGTTTTCGTAACGTTGAAAAATGGCGTCCTTGACCCGCAGGGCAAGGCTATAGAGGGCGCGCTGAAGTCGCTGGATGTGCCGGGCGTGACGTCTGTGCGGCAGGGCAAGGTGTTTGATATCGAACTTGCAGCAGGAGATGCTGCCCATGCGCAAGCTGCGCTTAAAGTGGCGTGTGAAAAGCTGCTGGCCAATATGGTGATCGAGAATTATCAGATCGAGATTTAGGACTGCGAATAGCGCAGGCACGCATGTGAGGCTTGCTTCTGTGCCGGAAAGCCAGAGCCTGAGGGAAAATTCATGAAAGCTGCCGTAATCACCTTTCCCGGGACCAATCGCGAGAGCGATGTTGCGCGGGCGCTGACAGCCTCGGGAGCGCAGGTTTCGCATATTTGGCATGGCGATCACGAATTGCCGCAAGGCACCGATCTGGTGGTGTTGCCGGGCGGCTTCTCCTATGGCGACTATCTGCGCTGCGGCGCCATCGCCGGGCGGGCGCATGTGATGGATGCGGTTCGGGCGCATGCTGCGCGCGGCGGGCTGGTTTTGGGCATATGCAACGGCTTTCAGATTTTAGTGGAAAGCGGCCTGCTTCCAGGTGTTTTGATGCGTAATGCCGGCCTGAAATTCGTGTGCCGGATGCAGCATTTGCGGGTGGAGCGTGCGGATACACGCTTCAGCGCACAATACACGCGGCATCAGAGCATCGAGGTTTGCATCGCGCATGGCGAGGGCAATTACGAGGCGGATGATGACACCATCGCGCGCCTCGAAGGTGAGGGGCTGGTTGCCTTCCGCTATTGCGATGCGGCAGGGCATGTCGGCGGCGAAAGCAATCCTAATGGCTCGCGCAATGATATTGCCGGAATTTATTCGCCCGGGCTCAATGTGCTTGGGATGATGCCGCATCCCGAAAATCTAATCGAGGCGATCATCGGCGGAGTTGACGGGCGCGGGTTGTTTGAAAGCCTATGCGCCTGAGCCCAAAAGTTAAAAGGCCGCAGTGAGCGGCCTTTT
>JANXSV010000196.1 GCA_025356505.1 Methylovirgula sp. | reverse complement strand
CCGCGGCACAGTGAAATCAACACGTCTGGAATTTGACGCAGAAGATCGTTCGCCCAGGAGGCGTGAAAATATGGACATGAAAGCCTCATGAGGTGGGGGGATTGAAAGGGTGGGAGTTTAAAACAAAAAAGCCGCTCGAAGGAGCGGCTCTGGGGGGAGGAAGCTTGATGATAAACAACGTATTTAGTTCACGCTAAATTCTCGCAGTTCAAATATATTTTTACTTTTCGTGGTGTCTGGATAGATTTACAAAATCCATTTTTTATTCTTAGAAATGTTTGACCGTTTATATCTTCTCTTTGAGAAAAGAGCCCCTGACTTACAGCGTCAACTAAACCGCTCGCAGAATATATTTCGGATTTACGGTATAAAACATAACTTTTTCTAACTAAAAATGGATGCTCTCCGGAATTTAGAAGGCACGTTTGATCGCAAAGATCGTTCGTAAAGCTTGATAGAGGCACTAAAACCAACAAACCTTTGTCACAAACGTCGGAGCAAATTACGAAGAGATGCTTCTTGCCTAGGTCATTATTCGTACCAGAAGGTATGAGAATCGTGCCTCGCTTGAGTGGAATTTTAGTCATTTAATTCCGAAGCGCTGCCAAAAGACGGGACATCTTTTTATGGTCTTCCACGACGGCGCTATGTTCAGTAGCATTTTCCATCGAAAGTAAACTCATTATCCGCTGCAACGGGATTAAAACTGAGCTTCCGTTAGGGTCTTCCCACTCAGGTATATTCTTCGCATTATGTGTCCAATCAACGAGAGCCCATTGATCCATGGCACCAAACCGTCGCCAAGTCTCGGCAAGACAATCGATATCAGCATCGCTAAGCTCATCCAAATCACTAGATGCACCTGCAGTTGTTACACTTAACTCGTGATTTTCTCGATCTTGTAGGAGCTCAGACCATTCTTTATGCTCCAGCTCACCATTGATAAAACGATAAGTGGTAGAATTAACCGGACCGAGAGGCATCGAAAATCTATCGTCGTCTAAAATTGGAAATCCAAAGCGAGAGATGGATTCTCTATCAGCGAGATAAACAAGCTTAACCGCCTTAACGACATTAAGTCGCTTGCTGGCGGCTTGATTCGCAAAATAAGCTACAACTTGCGCGGCCTTTTTTGCGTTGAAGCCTGTACTCATCGCTGTTCCCATAGCTTATAACTGCTGCTTCCCAAGATAATTCATCTCATTATAGCATAAAAAAATACGACACTGAAGCCAATCTGCGAGTAATAAAATGAAGCGCCCTACCCCGCCACCGAAGCGCCCTACCCCGCCACCTTATCTTGCGCCGCCTTATATTTCGCCATGGCCGCCTCAGCGTCCATCTGGGCGCGGCGTTCGGTGCCGTTCACGGTGCCTTTTTTCAAAGGCAATGCCTGATCGGAGCGCGTGAGCACCCATTCCCAGACAGCGTTGGTGCCATTGCCGCCGCGCGAGCGGATTTTGTATGTCAGTTCATAAGGTGTGTTTGTCATGTTTCACACTTGCCACACATCGCGGCGTTCCACAATATGTTGATCGGCAGCAGTGGACTACGCCGCCCCGCCCTGTATTCTGTTAACCAGCGCATGGTACGTAGAGCGTCAGTTTTTGTTTGGTTACGAGATATATGGGGGTCAAATGTCTATCAGCAACGTGAAGGCGATCTGTTTTACAGTTTGCATCGTCTGTGTAGTATGCCTCGTTTTGTTAGGCTTGGTTATGATCTGGGGTGGCCTTACCTCAGAATTCGCCTGGAGGGTCGGGATGACCCTGGGACTGTTCTTCATAGCGTCGAGCATCACACTCACGGTTGCAGGTCGCGTCGGCAAGGTTTAAATCCGCCTGACACGCGGCTCTTGTGCCTCGGGTTTTAATGCCAGATCCGTGATCGCCCAGACCAAAGCATCAACCCGATCCGGGCTCTTGCCGTTTCCCAGCCCGCCCGGGCCAAGCGCGCACATTTCGTCTTCCAGAGCGGTGAAGCTGCCGACATGGTGCACCCTGCCCTGCTCATAAAGCTGCGCCACCGGTGCCGCCCGCAGATATTTGCCACGCGTTGCCCGCACAGCTAACACCGGAACATTGGCGTCAGCCTCATGAATGACAGCCGCGACCATTTCGCCACCTTGGTTCACCTCGGCAATCAGAGCATCTGCCTGCAATGTATGATAGAGCGCTACTGCGACAGCCGCCCATTGCGCAGGCCGCGCACTGGCGATGGTTTTGTCTTGCAGCACATAGATATGGCGATTTTTGTCGATGCCCGCCGCAACAATACCGCAGGAATCGGCACGCTTATGTGAGGCTGCGGCGGGGTCCACCGCCACGACAATCCGAACCAGCGACGGCGCCTCAGTGCACCGCGAAGTTTCAATAAGCCTGCGGGTCCATAAAGCCCCGGCGGTGTCCTCGATCATTTCTCCATCAAGTTCCTGGCGGCCAAGTTGCGTGCCGCCATAGAGCTGTTCGATTACTTTTAAAAAGGCGGGCGAGAGATTGGTTGCGTTGGCCTTGGTTTTGGCGCGTGTGATTGCGGTTTGCGGATGCGCCATCAACTTTTTGAGCAACGATACGGGTCGCGGCGTTGTGGTCACCATCTGCCGCGGCGTACCAATGCGCAGTCCGAACTGCAACATATCCCAGACATTTTCCGCATATTTCCATTTTGCCAGTTCGTCACACCATGCCGCTTCAAATTGCGGGCCGCGCAGACTTTCGGGGTCCTCGGCGGAAAATCCCTGTGCGATAGCGCCATTTGCCCACACCAGTCGCCGCCGCGAGACCTCCCAAACCGGACGGTCGTGGCCGTAAGGCAAGGATAGCAAGCCCGAAACCCCTTCCACCATGACCTCGCGAACATCAGCCATGGTTTCGCCAATTAGAGCGATGCGCCCCACGGGAGCCTGGGTGAAACGCGGATGTGCTTCCACAAGCGCTTTTACCCATTCAGCACCCGCACGGGTTTTGCCGGCACCGCGCCCGCCCAACATCAGCCAAACGTGCCAGGCCTCGCCGTTTTGCGCGCTCAAGGGGGGAAGCTGGTCGTCACGAGCCCAAAATTCCCAGTCTTGAAGAAGTGCGGTGAGTTCGGATTTGGTGAGACCCTCAGTCAGAATTTCCAGCGCTTGCGGCGTGGCGCAGTTGCTCAAGGCGGCGCGCCAGTTCCGTGCGGAGCTCTTCCAATGTTGTGGGGAAGTTTGCAAGATCGTCCCCTTCGTCTGTGGCGGCAAGATCAGTATGTGCAAGCCGTCGTATGTCGGAAAATGAACGCACCAGCGAGGCCAGAGTGCGCGCACGTCGCTCCGCCGCCGCAGCGGGCGCAAGTGCATCAGGCGTCCGGGTCAACATCTTTTCGACAGTTTCAAGCTCCCGGCGCAATTGGCTGACAAACTGCGCGTTGAGGCTGGCTGCCGTGCTTGGCGGCTCGATAAGTTCGATGCTGGCCAAAGCGCGGCGCCGGTTGAGCGGCGGGCGCGGCGGCCAGCCCCATACCTTGCGGAGCCTGGTGAAAGTGCGCAGAGAAATGCTGAGTTTCGCGGCAATATGATCATTTGACCAATCGCTACAGTCATAAAGATTTCTGGCCTGATCCCGCAGGCTCAAATAGCGCTGGTCGAAAGCAGCGCCGGTTTTTACAGTTTCAGATATTTTTTGAGACGTCGTATTATTGGCAGACACTGCCCTTCTGGCAGAGACCATCAGCAACCACCTCGCTTTGAAAATAGCGCCATTGGCTTTGAGCGGAGCAGTGATGCTCACCGCTCAAATGCGGGAGTGGCTGAAAGCCACTGTGTTGGCGCATGAGTGGAGAATGACGCAAACCTACCCTAAGAGCGCGCGCCTGTCAATGGATTATTTTCCTATTTAGGAACTTTATCGTATTTGCCTTTTTCGGCCTTTGTGGATGCAGCCGCTTTCGGCTTGTCCGGCTTTGTTAGAGGCGCGAGCACGTCATCGAGGGCGTCCGGAGACAGTTCACTCAAATCGGATAAGGTCCCCAGACACTCTTTGGAATGGTCAGCGCAGAGCTTCTCAAGGCGGGAGAGACCTTCTTTCGTCAAGCCATCCATTGTGCCGATCTGCGGCCCGACCTCAGGGAGGAAGGCCCAGACTATGGACAAGGCCAATCCGGCGCGCATCAAAAACCACATATGTCTGTTCCTAGAGTCTATTTCTGGCTCGGCATCGAAGGTCAGGGCGTTTTGCGTATTTGAGCGCGCCCCATGATCTTCACTCAAAATCTAACCACAAAATCCCTAGTGATTCGTTGTCATTTTAACGACAATACGGCGCGACACCTGAGCGACGGAGTTCTAGAGCCAAGAGAGTAAGTATTTTTCAACCATAGCGGCAGTTAAAGCGCTCCGGGGCGGTCAATCACCCGGCAAGAAGTGCCGTTCTGCCAATAATAACGCCGTTATTTAGCGTTCAGTTAAGTCTCCGCTGCCATTGTATTTGGAGTTTGGTGATGGGCATGTTGCCCTTGGAGCGTTGCGTTTTGACCTTATCGGCCCATTTTCTCAACCATATGAGCGCTCTTGCACATAGCTCCGTGCGCAACTCACCGCTGGAGCGTGCACGCCACGAAATGTTCTTTTCTGTGCGCTTCATGGGCGCGGCCGGGGCGGCGGCCTGTATTCCCATGTTTATTCTTCTTGGCGGCATGCCAAGCCTGATGCAGGGCATTGCATTCGTTTGCATGGTCATGCCGCTGTTTTCGGTCGTGACCCTGTCGCGCACTGGAAATCTGCTTCCAGCTCAGGTCATAAGCGTCGTTAGCATGCTTGGTTTCGCGTAAGCCTTGATTGCCGGTGCAGGTGTGCCGATTGAAGCCGCTGTCGCTTGGCTGGTTCTTATTCCTATAGAATGTGCACTTTTGCTGGAGGGGGCGGCAACCGTGGTTGCCGGCATCGTTGCTCTGTTTGCAGCCGCCTTCCTGTCACTCGGGGCGCAATATGGAATTTTGCCGAGATATGATTTTAGCGCAAGTCAGCACGCGGCCTTCTCGATGCCCGCCATTGTTTACGCAATCTGGATCGGTATCGCAGCGGTTCGCCTAACCGAGATCACCAACGTCGCACTCACAAACCAGACAACCGACTATGAAACCTTGTCGAGCACCATCGGCGATTTGGTTGTGCGTACGGACCGGTTTGGCGCCGTATTGAAGGCATCCGACGATTGTGTCGAGCTATTCAACATCAGCCCGCAGGAACTTTCCGGACGCGGGATGTTTGAGCGTATTCATGTTTCAGATCGCCCGCTCTATTTGAAAACTATCAGTGATGCCGCGTCGCAGAACAAGACGACAGTGGCGGGGGTTGTTCGTCTGCGCATAGGCCGAGGCCATGCCGACACTGCGCAATCGGGCCCGGTGTTCCGTTGGGTTGAAATGCGCGCCCGCTCCTACGAGACGCTGGCTGATGATCGCGACTATGCGAAAGTAAAGAAACTTGAAGTTATCGCTATGCTGCGCGATATTACTGATAATGTTACGCGCATGGAAGAGACTCAAAAAGCGCGACTAGAATCGGAACAGGCCGTGGCCTGGAAAGACCGGTTTTTGGCCAATGTCAGCCATGAATTGCGCACCCCTTTAAACGCCATTATCGGCTTCTCAGATATGCTCGCGCAAGAAGAGCTCGCGCCCAAGGATCCGGTCAAGGCCCGCGAATATGCGGCCATCGTTCGCAACTCCGGCCAGCACCTGCTTGAGGTGGTCAATACCATTCTCGATATGTCCAAAATCGAGGCGGGCGGCTACGAACTCGACGTGGAACCCTTTGATATTCAACAGATAATCGAGCAAACATGCGCTATGGTTCAGCTGCGAGCCGAGTCCGGAAAAGTGTCTTTGGTCAAAAATTTGAGCCCGATTTTGACGCAAATTAAGGCCGACCGGCGCTCCGTACGCCAGATTCTGCTAAACCTCGTGACAAATGCAGTGAAATTCACACCGCCGCAGGGCATTGTGACAGTCGCTACCCGTCCCGATGGTAATCACATTTTGATCGAAGTGACAGATACGGGCATAGGCATCAGCGATACTGATTTGAAACTTTTGGGTCGGCCGTTTTTTCAAGCAAGCTCCCAACTTAACCGCACACATGAAGGCACTGGTTTAGGACTTTCAGTTGTGCGCGGGCTGGTTGGCTTGCACGACGGCCAAATCCGTATCGAAAGCTCGCCGGGCCAAGGCACCAAAGTTACTGTCCGCCTTCCCATCGAGAATACGGCGCATCGGGTTCGGGCTAACGCAATGGCAAACATAGAGATTCTGGCGAACTACCAATCTGGCACTGCGCATAATTTAAAGCAGGCTGTTGAAACTTTTGAGATGAGAGATCGCGCTTAATCATGTCCAAGGCAGAAAAAACCCGGAATCGCAGCAGCGTTGGCAATGTGTCCACGAGCCACGCCCTCACCATGCCAACTGGTTGGGGTATTTTGCAGCGCATCGTGCGGAAGGTTGCAAGTGATCCGGCGCGCTCGATTGCCGTGAGCTTGTTGGTGACGGCCTGTGCGAGCGCGTCCATCAACGCTATGTATTTGCAGACGATTAAGCATCCTTCGCCGCTTTTTGGAGCGGAGACCGTTGCGCCTGTTAGCAGCGCGCTTCCTGACCCGGTTCCAGTTCCAGTTGCCCGATCTGCAGCCTTTTCCGGTACGATTGCTGGCTTTGATCCAGCAGCGGCTAATGCGGGCAGTTTTTCACCATCTATTTTACCAGATGTAGTGAATTCCACTGGCAAGTCAGATGGTATCGGCGACCTGATTTCCGGCATGAATTCGAAACCACTAGTCCCCAACAGGACTGTTCTACTGGCACAAAAAGCTCTAGGCAAGCTTGGCTACGCGGTAAAAGCAGACGGCGTTTCTGGCGGTACGACTCGCCAAGCTATTGAAAAGTTTGAAAGAGACAATCGCCTCCCGGTTAAAGGCGACCTCAGTCCGCGTGTTTTGCGCGAGCTTTCCATGGCCGCCGGATTTCCTGTCGAGTGACGCGGCTTCGCTCAGATTTCTGGGTTTCAGCATATATCAGACAATGCGCGGTGGCAGGCCTCGAAGCGCTGCTCGTACGCCGGGGAGCGCCTGAAGCTGGCGCTATATTTATTGACTTAGACTTTCTTGACGGTCGCCATGTTCTGTTTTCGCCGGCATCTCAAAGCGAAGCTACCACTGACGGGGATCGCCGCTGGGCCCGGGCGCACAAAGAAGATTACCTAGTTGGGGAAGCGTTAAAAATTCGCATTGCCCGCGAGATCAACTTTGACGCTGATCTTTGGTTGGTAACATTGGAAAGCCGAAGCGGCATTCATCTTTTAGATGTTATTTCAGTGGCTTAAAGCAATTGATCCACTTAGGCTTCAACTCAAATAAAATTTTAGGAATGCCTGTACGGTTAATTCCGCGTTAACCCTTCAGTGCGTGAATATGCATTCTGAAGCCGACGGGGAGCACAATGTCCATCATTATAAATCTCAATTCACGACGAAGCAGACGTGAAAGTTACACCCCAATCGAGCCACCGGCATCTAGCGGAGAGATTTTATTTTTTACCGGCGTCCGTTACGTTCGAGAAGCCGAGTATAGCTCAATAAAATCTTCGAGCCATGAACAGGGTCCAAATCAAAATAAGCCTAAACCCAAGCGGGCTTAATCTAATAATTAATTTTCAGGCAATTCACTTCTATCAATTTCGCATATTATTGAAACTATTCGCTGCTCAGCGGCCAGCCGCTCGCTCGGCCTTTGAACAACAGTCCGCATCATTACAAAGCCATCAGTTGCGTTTGCGATTAGTCTTAATTCTTGAACGGGCTCTTCTGGATCATCTTCTGCTTCGATTGAGCGTAACTGCTCACGCGTAACCAGCAAAATGTTGAGTTCGTCGTTGGCGGACGCCTTATCGGTCACTCCGAAAAATGCAGTCCCATCCGGAGAATGGAACGAAATTGATAAAAATTCCCGCGCTTCCGGTTTTGTGCGCACGCGCACCGGCCCGTCACCCAGCCTAAAGGGGCAAGCTCCTAACGCTACGTTAGGATCAACAAGGCCTGACGTAGAAATCTCAAAGTCAAGAAGGCGGACGTGCGTGGTCGGATCTTCGCGCACCAACCGAGTATAAGCATTACGGGTCGCGTAGCGTGGAAGCAGAAGGAGCGATGTCACATGAACTATTAGAGCGACGATGACCATGATTGTGATCAAGTGTAGAGTTTGCCCTGCTCGCAAAGTAAAAAACAAATAGGCCTTCTGAAATCTCACTTGCATTTGCCACGTTTAATGAAAGGTAATCTATCGCGCTCGATTGAAGTGGTGCCGCCATAGATCGTCGGCTCGTAGAGCATCAAGAAAAGTTCGAAACTCTCCTCATTTGAAAGCGGAATCCAATTCCCGCTCGACATGCTTCTGTTTACTGAAATCTTCCATTTCCCTTGTTCGTCTCTCGTGATTTCTGAAGATGTGAAGCTTTTCCGCTGCATCGGGCCCTCCACAACTCCGCCACGTTTGTTTGCGACCTCAAGCGACCAAAAACGCGCCTGAGGAGTGTTCCCGTCGATAACATAATCGCAGTTGGCACTCAAAGGTCTGCCGTCGTCGGCGATCATCGCTTTAAAACGGATTCCCTCCGTAATCGCCAAAGCGATTTCACCACTTTTTGCCGAATGCGCTTTGGTGTATGGATCGGGATCGTTGGAAGCCCGCAAATTTGCCACCCAAGGACCCGAGCGAACAGCGCCAAACCCCATGCTCCGATCGGCAAGCGTGTAAGTTACTCCGAGCCCCAGGAGCAGACTGGCGACCATAAATAATACTGAGGCAGTAGCGCGGAACATCTTAGAACTTTGTCATTGCATAGCATCGTAGTGCGTGGGGGTTAAAGTAGAAATTGTAATATTCAGCCTCTGCGGAAAATTCGGATTAATCTTTTTAAAGGCTTTCAGATGTAAATCTGTGATATTAAAAATGAAGTACGGGGTCGTGACTACAAGTATTCATAAATCCGGTTTTGTGTACCCAGTTAGGACCCCTGCGCTAATAAAACCAGGCACATTCGCTTTCAGATTTAAGTCTAAATTTGCCCGCTTGTCAGGTTTGGATCTACTTAACTCTTCAATGCCTCGGATTATTGAAGCGCTGCGCTTGGATAGACCCCCATTACCTTGCATTGCCGGTGTTAGATCAACAAATTTCGATCCGTCAGAATTCGTTTGAGGGATGCTTAGCACGGTGGGGGCAGGATTTGCATCATCTCCGGGCAATGGTTTTAGTTCAATTCCGTTATGGGCGAAGGCCATAATTTCGTGCCAGGTCCGTGCTGGTAAAGAACCGCCGGTCATATTTTCCATCGGCGAATTGTCGTCGTTGCCGAACCAAATTGCCTCGACAAAATTACCGGAATAGCCGACGAACCAAGCATCGCGGGACTCATTGGTGGTACCGGTTTTACCCGCAAGATGGACGCCCGGGATTTTTGCCGCCTGCGCGGTGCCCTCTTCCACGACGTGGGTCATCATACCGACCATATCCTGTATCACCTTGGAAGGCACAATCTGAGGCGTGCCCGCCATATCGGGAGCATGCTCGTAAAGTTTATCGCCCCGGGCATTGCGAACTTCTACAGCGGCAAAGGGAGGTGCCCTATGGCCACCATTTGCAAAAGTTGCGTAAGCTGAGGCCATGTCGATAACGTGAACATCATCTGCCCCTATGACGAGAGACGGCGTGTCCGGAAGCGGCGTCGTAATTCCCATCCGACGCGCAGTCTCCACAACTTTGCTTCTGCCTATTTTCTGATTTCCGTTTCCAATGGCGATAGACAACTTCACCGCCACTGTATTTAGCGACTTCGTGAGGGCTTGCCACAAGGGCAAACGACCGTAATAGCTGCCCCCAAAGTTGTGAGGGCACCAATTGCCCACGCATACCGGAGAATCTTCAACAATGGTATTAGGAGTGTACTTTCCTGTTAAAAGGGCAGTTGTGTACACAAAAGGCTTGAAAGAGGATCCCGGCTGACGGCTTGCTTCGGTTGCTCGATTGAACTGACTGTCACCATAATCACGGCCGCCAACTATTGCTCTCACGGCCCCGTTCGGCTCCAACACCACTGTCGCACTTTGTGTAGCGTGATATCGGGGACCAGATTCGCGCAGCGCGTCTTCTAACGAAGACTCGGCTTTTTTCTGAAGTGCGCTATCAAGTGCAGTTCTAACGACCAACGTGCGCTCGTTTCCAAACATTCCCAAGTCTGCAAGGTGCTTAACTTCGTCAAATGCCCAATCAAGATACCAGTCGGGGGTATCTATCAATTGTCGATCGACTGGAATAGCCGGATTCTGACGCGCAGCATACACTTGCCCTTGCGTCATGTATCCGGCGTCCACGAGGTTGCTCAGTACATCGTTTGCTCTCGCCCTTGCTGCAGGAAGATTGACATGCGGCGCAAATTTAGTCGGTGCCTTAAACAGGCCGGCAAGCATTGCAGCTTCAGCAAGATTAATGTCTTTTATTGATTTGCTGAAATAGAATTGTGCGGCAGCCTGAGCCCCAAAGGTCCCGGCTCCCATGTACACCCGGTCTAAATAGAGCTTAAGGATATCGCGTTTAGAGAGGTGCTTTTCGAGCCAAACTGCCAAAAATGCCTCTTTAATCTTGCGAGTCACAGACTTTTCACGGGTGAGAAACAAATTCTTGGCAAGTTGCTGGGTTATGGTACTTCCGCCTTGCGCCGCTCTGGAGGCTTGAGTGTCGACAACAATCGCGCGAGCCGTGCCGATTATATCGACACCAAAATGATCAAAAAATCTACGGTCTTCAGTTGCAAGAACTGCGTTGACGAAAAAGTCCGGCCATTGCTCGAAGGGCACGGAATCGTCATGCAGAATACCGCGTCGACCGACTTCCTCGCCGTACCTGTCCAAGAACGTAACAGCTATGTCTTGTTTTTTTAGCCAATCATCCGAGGTCTCGTTGAAGGCTGGTTGCGCGAGAGCAAGGGCGACAATCGAAGCGACAAGTCCGAGGGTCAGGCCTTCGCAAAAGCACTCTACGAAAAACCATCGCAAACCCGACACGTAAAATCTGTCCATAAATGCCGAAAAGCGAGCATATCGCGCACTGACAAGTCCCGCGCTTGCAAAAAATGCTGAATCTAGCCAAGAGTCAAAGGCTAGCAGCTGATTTTGTGTGCTTCGGTAAAGTCTGGAAAAGCTCAGAAAACTCATGTTTCGGCAATCTCTGTTCGCTTGTATTTGCTAAACACAAACGGATCTCGTGCGTTAAGGATTTATAAACCAATTTTCTGTCGCACTCCAGCTGCAACGAAAGTGCCAGCTTTGCTGTTTCAATTTTGGACGCGGCGCACTATGTCGGAACCGGAGATGCATTTATGCCTGTTGATGGAAACGCCCTGCCTTTTTGGGAGACTAAAGCCTTGGAAGAGATGTCTTCCGCGGAATGGGAGTCGTTATGTGACCGTTGCGGGCGGTGCTGCCTCGTTAAATTGGAGGACGAGGATAGCGGAGACATCCACTTCACCGATATCGGATGCAAGCTTCTGTGCGTGGAAACGTGTTCTTGCTCGAACTACGAAAGTCGGCAAACTTTAGTTTCCGACTGCATTAAATTAACCCCTGTTGAGGTGCGGGGCCTTGCATGGCTGCCTCCTAGTTGCGGATATCGTCTCGTGAGGGACGGTGAAGCATTACGCTGGTGGCACCCCCTGATTTCCGGGTCTTACGCTACTGTCCATAAGGCCCGAATTTCAGTTCGCGGCAGAGTCAGCGCCCTCGAAGATGCTGTTGAAGTCAATGATATGGTCGACCACATCGTCAAATGGCCGACAAAAGTACCGAAGAGCGCAAAATGAAATCTGGTCAGACACTCGAACAAATCATTGAAAACTTTCAATATCTCGATGATTGGGAAGATAAATACAGATACCTGATCGAACTGGGGCGTGATCTAAAACCTTTGCAGGAATCATCTCGCATCGATCAGAATAAAGTTCTGGGCTGTGCAAGCCAAGTTTGGTTGACGACTGACGTGATTTCAGACGGAATGCCTGTGCTCACCTTCACCGGGGACAGTGACGCGCATATTGTGAGGGGTCTCGTGGCTCTGATTATCGCTTTTTATTCTGGAAAGACGGCAGCGGACATTTTGGAGTCCGATGCCTTCCCGCTTTTCGAAAGTTTGGGCTTAACGGCGCATCTGACGCCTCAGCGTTCAAACGGCGTTCATTCGATGGTTCAGAGAATAAAATACGATGCCCGGAGGGCGCTGGCCTAACCTAAGGTGGGACGAGCGTCAGGCGCAGCCCAACGACGCATAGGGGAAAAGTTTTTTCCTTGAGCCATTTGCGTGAAGCCATAATGCGTCGCTAAGCTGGTAAGAGCGAGGCCCAACACCACCTTTGCTGAGCGAGGCGGCCATGAACGCTCATGCTCGATTTGCTCTAAACCTTTGAGAAAACCGCATAAATCGACGAGGATGCCGCTGAATTCCGGCCCTACGGCAACAAGGGCCTTTTGAGTTCTCTGGCGTGCGGCTAGAATAATATCGAAAGGGTTTTGTGGCGAAGCACCCGGCTGGCCGCAGCCAGTTGCTGCCCAGTTCGCTGTGACTTTGGGAAGCATTGCCGCAACGGTGAGATCGGCTCTGAGTCGCTCGCCCGCTAAAAACTGAACTTGAGAAATCAGAGGTATTCCAGCCTTATTTTTGCGCTTTGCCAACCATGCAAGCGGGCTTTCATTTGGCGATATTATACTTGACGTACCCATCATGATCCCATTAACTAATCCGTGCCAAAATTTGCGCCAGATTGGGGAAGAAAATGGGCGTTGGGAAAAAGCACGATTATCCTCCTTTGTTGGCTCCAGGGAGGCACGTGATGTCTTTACTTGAAGTCAAACAACGTTTTGTAGACGGCAGGCCAGACTTGGGGTGTCGATTAAATCTTTTCCAAAAATTTGAAGCATTCTTTCAAGAGGTTTTAGTGTCTGAACTGGTATGCGATGTTTGGATAAATGGCAGCTTTTTGACAGAGAAGCGGGAGCCTACAGATATTGATGTCGCGGTTATCATAAGCTCTGAATTCCGCGAATTTATAAATCAGCCCCAATACGACCTTGTTGATCGGATAAATATTGAGTTCGCATATGCACCAGAAATAGACGTTCACGCTATGCAAATGCTATCAAAAGATGATCCCAATTATGATGATGAATTGGAAAATCCCGCGCTAACTTGGCACGAACAATTCGGATGCGAAACCAGCAAGGAATGGTTGAAGGGATTTGTAGCTTTAAAAGTGAGGGAAACACATGTCGGATTACGCATTTGTAGCTGACAGGGCGAAGAAGGTGTTCGCCTCTGTTTCCCGTCTGGAAAGCAGATTAGCTGAACGGCCATCGGATCGCGCAGTTCAGATCAACTTATCGGCAATGAGAAAGCTGGCAATTCAAGTTCGAGAAGAGATGGAGCGTCTTGCTGCGTTAAATCAGATGGAAATATGTCAATATAGGATAATCCCAATTTCAGAAAATGGCTACGGACTTGGTCGCGTCTCAAAATCACTACTAGAATATCAAAACCTATTTAGTCAGATTTATGATGCTTTCAAAAATGGCATTAAGTCAAAAGCTACGTTCGGCGCAGACGTAATCGAAGAAAGCTCTCTCAATTTTGCCTATAGTTATAGCGGCTCTCTTGGAGTTGCGCTGCTAGCGAGAAGCAATCGCGATTTTTTCGGGGGAGCGCTCGATAAGTCGATTGATGCATTGTATCAGATTTTGGATATTGACGACTCTTTTGCTGTAAGAGACGCCGCGAAGACGCTTGGAACGTCTGTTATTAAACGTGTTCACGACTGGTCTCTGGCAAATGTCGAAGGCGGCTTTTCGACGGACATTCGCTGGAAAAAATCTGATGGAAAGTTATTTGGACAGGTTATCGACAGAAGCCGCATGGAAAGAATTGTCGGATTTATTGATGAGGCGTCCGATAAAGTAACGAAAAGAGAAGTCTTTGAAGGGATTCTGGTTGCTGTCAGCCTTCCGGGGAAAACCTTTCAAATCGTAATTCCGAACGCGGATACATATTCAGGAAAATTTGCAGACGGTCTAAATCTGCCTAACGAAATGACGGTTGGTCGCATGTATTCGGCGACAGTCGAAATTGTTGAAGTATTTTATTATGCAACTCAAGCCACCAAGCGGACGGTAAGTCTCATTGAGCTTAAGGGGCCAATTATGCCAAAACAGATCTAATCCAAAACGCGTTCTGTTTTGATGCGCTCCTTTTTGGGCATAACCTTATTAGCGAATTCTTCAAAAGTTTGCCCACTTTCGTCAACGCCAAGTTTCCGAGCGGTTTCAGTGAACCGTTCGGACTGTGGCTTATCTTCTTCTTTTGGCTTTGTAATTTTCTGCTTTGTTTCTGATGGCATAAGGTTTAGGCCCCTCGGTTAGCCGTTTGATAAGTCAGGCGCTTGCCAACGATACCACGAACGGCAGCGTCGGTGCGTGCCTCGTCGTCAACGCCAAGTTTGATGCGGTTATTATAGCGAAAATCATATTCGCTCAAATAGCGGTGAAGGTGTTTTTCACTGCAATGTTGATAAATGCCTTTCATGCCGCGCTTAAAAATTGAGAAATAGCCCTCAACGGTATTAGTAGTCACGTCGCCTCGAACATATTCGCCCTGAGTGTGAACTATACTTTCATGTTTTGCGACAAAATGCTTGGCATCTGAATAGAGGCGGCTTTCATCGGTGTGAAGGCGGGATTCCTTGGCAATGTTCTGCGACACAATCTTGGTGACGGTGACCTTATCGGCGCGATCAACGTGGAAGGTGCGGGCTTTGCCACCGCGCTCGACAAGGGCGACGATTGACCGCTTGCTGCTATGTGCAGACTTGCCACGGCGGGTGCGCTTGGTGACGATCTCCTTATCTCCAAAATAGGTTTCATCGGCTTCCACAACGTTGCCAGCGCCGCCCATTGGCTCAAAGCCAACGGAGCGCATTGCCTCACGAATGCGGTGGGCCATAAACCAAGCGGTCTTAAGGGTAACGCCAAGGGTGCGGTGAAGCTGATTCGAACTGATGCCCTTTTTGCTCGACGACAAAAGGAACATGGCTTGAAGCCAAATGTGCATAGGAACGTGGCTCGCCTCAAACACGGTTCCGACTTTCACGGTGAAAGGCTTGCGGCACTGGTAGCACTTATAAGTCCCAAGGCGGGTGCTCTTACCCCGCATCTTTGAAATTCGTTCCAAACCGCCACAATGCGGGCAAATAGGATTATTTCCCCAAACACGAGATTCGACCCATGCGAAGGCCGCTTCTTCATCGTGAAAGTGTTTGTCGTTTAAAACCGAAGACATAGCTTACTCCCTGTGCGAGCTAAACTACCACAAAAATTGGGTACGTCAAGTATAATATCGCCACTTTTTTCTTATTTCAAGGTAATATTTGTCTATTTTCCTAATTAGTTTTTTGCGAGCTTCTTGAGGGAGGTTGACGAAAGCCATCTCAAGCATTGAAAATCAGATTTTTATGGCAATTTCTGCAAGAAAAATCTTTTTTTCAAATTTTTCCCCGCCCAGCCACCTGGTTGTATGATTTCCTCACATTTAAGATAGGAAACTATTCTGATGAGCGGATTTTATGATATACGATTAAGAGCCGAAACGACAATCGACCATGTGCTAGCGCGAGGAACGCAGGCCTATTGCCGCGTCGATCACCTGAATGGGCTCATCGGTGTCAAACCGGAGGACCTTTTTGATCGACGCGAATGCACGACGCTTGTTTTAATTGCGCGGCTTGAGGCCGCCTTGCGCAG
>JANXSV010000113.1 GCA_025356505.1 Methylovirgula sp. | reverse complement strand
CCGCCAAGATTGGTCGCAACCGAGGTCAGGCCGGTATTGAGCTGGCCGCCATTGATTGCATCAAGCGAACCTGCCTTGGTCGACCCTGCCGCAACGCCGGTCAAAGCCACCTGCGTGGTTCCTGCCGGAAGGTTCGGATTGGACGTCAGATCAACCGCAGCCGTCGGATTCCCCGACTTATCTGCCGTATATTGCACACCAAGCTTGCCAGCTGCATTAAGTCCATCCACCACCTGCGCGACGGCAAACAATTCGGAACCATTTATAGCATCGGTCGAGGTCGCACTGATGCGCCCTGCTGCCACATTTGTTAAGGTGCGCTCGCTGCCGCTGGCCCCAATGCTTACTGTGCTGGTCGGAGATGTTCCTGCGAAGCCGCCAAAAGTAGTGGCACCAACGGTGGCACTTGAAGTCCCGACATGTGCGCCGGTGACAGAGCCTGCGCCAAGCGCAACATCATTGGAATTCGTTGCGATAGAGTTTGACCCCAAAGCGACGCCGGTCGAAGACTTTGCTGTCGCGGTGTCGCCAAGCGCAATCGCGCCTGCGGCACCTGCGCTTGACGCATTACCAAGCGCCATTGAACCTTGTCCGGACGCGGTATTTGCACTGCCGAGCGCCACAGAACCAAGCCCGGTCGCGGAATTGGTGTCACCCATCGCCACAGCGCCTTGGCCATTGGCAATATTGGGATCGCCGATCGCAACTGCACCGTTTCCGGTCGAAGTATTGCCGACACCCAGCGAGACAGCCCGCCCGCCTTTAGCCGTGGCGTTCAAGCCAATGGCAATCGCACCCGCTGTCGATGCGCTTGCGGCCTGGCCGATAGCTATGCTCGACACACCCCCGGCTTGCGCGGTTGATCCCACTGCCACAGAACCTGTCGCGGAAGATATCGCGCCGTCACCGATTGCCAAGCTGCTGCCAGCTGTCGCAGTAGCTCCGTTGCCGATGGCCACATCATTGGTCACTGTTTTCGACAAGCCGGATTGGCCGGCGGTCGCATTCTTGCCTTCCGCGACAGATCCATCGCCATAGGCTTTCGCCAGCGGACCAACCGCCGTCGAGTCTGTGCCTGAGGCGGTCGAGTCCGCCAAGGTAGAAGTCACGTTAAAGTATTTGCTTTTCGCCCCGCCGCCAGCCAAAGCCGCGCCGACATTGGTATAGTTCGCTCCGGCAATCGCATAGGTCGGGTTAGTCACCGCGCCTGTCACAGGATTGTAGGCAGCTCCGCCGCCAAGATCAGTGGCCACCGATGTCAGGCCAGCGTTGAGCTGACCGCCGTTTACGGCATCAGTAGACGTCGCTGCCGTCGAGCCAGCCGCAACATTGTGCAAAGCGACCGGCCCAGCCGCCTTACCAACCAGCGTCATGTCTTGTGAGGCAACCAAACCATTGGGCGTGGTGGGCGCACCACTCGTGGAATATTGCACCGGTGCGCCGCTTTGTAGAGCGTTCAACGCCGAATTGACATTGCTGTAGCTCGCCCCGCCTACGGTGAAGCTTGGCGCGGTCACTGTCCCGCTTGCCGAAACTGCCGCTCCGCCGCCAAGCGCTGAAGCAAGGCCTGATCCCTGCTTTTGCGTTGCCGTATCAAGCGCGGTGAGTGCCGCGCCAACAGTTGTCTGCGTCCCGCCTGCGACAGCCGCCCCGAAACCGGTCACGCCCTTGCCAGGCGTATAGATCGCGCCATCGCCTAAAGTGCTGGCCACGGTTGTGCCCAGTGTATTGGCAGCCGACGCAACGGAGAACAGCTGCGACCCATTCACCGCATCTGTCGAAGTTGCCGTCAAATTCGCTGCAGCCACATTGGTGATGCGCCGCTCGGCGCCAACCGCACCAACCGATACAACAGAGCTTGGCGCAATAGCTGCCGCCGTGCCCCCAGTTAGATCAAAAGGCCCGGCATTGCTGACAGTAGCCGTAACCGAGCCGGATCCAAGCGCCACATCATTGGCATTGGTGGCAACGGCGTTTGCACCGATAGCGACGCCGTTGACGAGCTTGGCCGTGGCCGTATCGCCCATAGCAACACCGCCCGCCGCGCTGACAACCGAAGCATTACCAATCGCCACAGATCCCTGTCCTGTTGCGCTGTTCGAGTTGCCCTCCGCCACTGCGCCCTGACCATTGGCAGTATTATTCGCGCCAATCGTCACAGCTCCGGTGCCGGTCGCGCTGTTTGGATCACCTATCGCCACTGCACCATTGCCGGAAGCCGTCTGTTGACTGCCGATCGCCACCGCGCCGACACCGCTGACGATACTGGATTTATAGCCGATCGCCACAGCACCCGCGCCCGCCGCTCCTGCAATCGTGCTGCTGTCACCCGCAGCGAAGGAGGAGGGAGCAGCCGCACTTGAGCCATTGCCAATCGCAGTGGAATTTGTGCCGTTTGCTGAAGCATTGACGCCCACCGCCGTGGCGTTATTGCCGCCGGCAACGGCGCCACTGCCATAGGCCGAGGCCAAAGCGCCGCTGGCCGAAGCGGACAAACCGGCAGCGATGGAACCATTACCTGCCGCCGAGGCCAGCGGACCGATAGCAACCGCATCTCCGCCTACGACGAGGCTGTCGGCCTTGGTGGAATTAGCGTGGAAATATTTCGAAGAAGCGCCGCCAGACGACAATGCCGCCAGTGCCGAACCGACATCATTGTAGGTTGTACCAGCGACCACATAGGCCGGAGCCGTGATTGCACCTGTGGCCACGTTGTAGGCCGAACCACCGCCAAACCCGGCTGCAACAGCCTTGCCGACAGTGGTGACATTGGACTGCACGC
>JANXSV010000073.1 GCA_025356505.1 Methylovirgula sp. | reverse complement strand
GATAACACCACCTCTCTTTACTGAAAGATCACGTCAAAACGGTCAAACACTATCTTTTAGAGTTAGAATAATTCTAATAAAGGCGCTGTTACGTTTTGAACCTAACAAATTGAAATAAAACGAGAAATAGAATAGTTTTGAACGGTTATTATATACTCGCTGACGATTTGTCACAGGCTCAAACGGGTGTGAAGCAAGATACGGGGGCCGCGGCTACATAAAATCGCCTGTCTAATTTCTTCCGGCACCGAATTCCGGCCTTGCTCCGGAACGCGTCTGCTGGTAAGCCACCATCGCGTTTAGATATTGTTTAAACGCGGTTTTTGCATGCCGGTTCGCGCTGGTCCGCTCGTCACAGAGCGGTTGATTCGAACTAAGCCGGGATCGTACCCGGTTCGAAACTTCCGGCTTGGCAAAAATGGTCTGAAACACAAACCCACAGCGCCGCCTGCTTTGCAGGTTCTTTAGGAGAACATATGTCCGCTAATGCAAACAAACTCGCGCCAACGCGCGACGATTTCGCCGCTCTATTGCAAGAAACCTACGGCGATAATGAAGCTTTCGAAGGAACAGTGGTAAAGGGTACCGTTGTCGCTATCGAAAAAGATATGGCCGTCATCGATATTGGTTTGAAAACCGAAGGTCGCGTGGCCATTAAAGAATTTGCCGGCCCTAACCGCGATCAGGTGATCAAAGTTGGCGACGTGGTCGAAGTTTACCTTGAGCGCGTGGAAAATGCGCTCGGTGAAGCCGTGATCTCGCGTGACAAAGCCCGTCGCGAAGAAAGCTGGGTCAAGCTTGAGAAGGCCTTTGAAGGTCAGGAAAAAGTTGACGGTATCATCTTCAATCAGGTCAAGGGCGGCTTTACTGTTGACCTCGACGGCGCTGTGGCCTTTTTGCCGCGCTCACAGGTTGATATTCGCCCGATCCGTGATGTCGGCCCGCTGATGGACATTGTTCAGCCGTTCCTCATCTTGAAAATGGACCGCCGCCGCGGCAATATCGTTGTCTCGCGCCGCTCCGTGCTTGAAGAGAGCCGTGCGGAACAGCGCCACGTCATCGTTGCCAACCTCGAAGAAGGCATGGTCATTGACGGCACAGTCAAGAACATCACCGATTACGGCGCATTCGTGGATCTGGGCGGCATAGACGGCCTGCTGCATGTCACCGACATTGCATGGCGTCGTGTTAACCACCCAAGCGAAGTCTTGGCCGTTGGTCAGGCCGTAAAGGTTCGTATCATCAAGATCAACCATGACACTCACCGCATCTCGCTTGGCATGAAGCAGCTGCAGGATGATCCATGGCAGGCAATTGATGCGAAATATCCGCTCAACACCACATTCCATGGCCGCGTCACCAACATCACCGATTACGGTGCTTTCGTTGAACTTGAGCCAGGTATCGAAGGCCTGATTCACGTCTCCGAAATGTCCTGGACAAAGAAGAACGTGCACCCTGGCAAGATCGTATCCACCAGCCAGGAAGTTGACGTCCAGATTCTGGAAGTCGACGCTTCGAAGCGCCGCATCTCGCTCGGTCTTAAGCAGACCTTGCAGAATCCGTGGGAAGCTTTTGCTGAAAAATATCCTGCCGGCACAATTGTTGAAGGCGAAGTCAAGAACAAGACCGAATTTGGTCTGTTCATCGGCCTCGACGGCGATGTCGACGGCATGGTGCATCTGTCAGATCTCGACTGGAACCGTCCGGGCGAGCAGGCGATCGAAGACTTCAAAAAGGGCGATATGGTCAAGGCCATCGTTCTTGATGTCGATCAGGAAAAAGAGCGCATCTCTCTTGGCGTCAAGCAGCTTGGCACCGCGCCAGCTGCGGGAAGCAAAGCCACGGGCAGCACTGCCGCCTCTGGTGAAGAGGGTGACAACCTCAAAAAGGGCGCAGTCGTTACTTGTGAAGTCATCGCAGTGAACGAAGGCGGCATCGAAGTGAAGTTGGCAGGCACAGATCTGGTAACCTTCATCAAGCGCAACGAGCTTGCGCGTGATCGTGGTGACCAGCGTCCTGAGCGCTTTGCAGTTGGCGAAAAGGTTGATGGCCGCATCATCCTGTTCGACCGCCGCGCCCGCAAGGTGAGTGTCTCGATCAAGGCTCTGGAAATGGCCGAAGAAAAAGAAGCAATCGCGCAATATGGCTCCGCCGACTCGGGCGCGTCTCTGGGCGACATTCTGGGAGCGGCTCTAAAGGCGGCGACCAAGAAGAAAGACGCTGAATAAGCTTCTGCCCTAGGCCCTGCCGGATAGCGGCAGCGTTTGAAACCAACCCGCGCGAAAGAGTGTTTCGCGCGGGTTTTTATTTGGGGATTTCGCGTTTTGCAAAATGACAAAGTAGTTTCAGTCGGCATCGATTTTGGCACGACCAATTCAGTTGTCGCGCTGGCAAAGGCGTCTGGCGAAGTAACCGTCCTGCAATGGCCGAGCCGTTGGGGAAATGCGGAAACATACCGCACTGCGCTGCTGTTCTGGATGGAGAACGGCAAGCTGCATCATGTCTCCGGGCCTGCGGCGCTTGATGCGAAAATAACCGATGAAAATGAGCACCGTTTTATCCAGTCGATCAAAACCCATCTGGCCAGTCCGCTGTTCACCGAAACCCGACTTTTTGGTAAAAAACTCAGCATAGAAGACCTGATTGCGCTGTTCCTCACGGATTTGACCCAGCAGCAGCGCGCACAAATTTGCGCGCCGGATATGCCGATTGCTGCGGGCCGCCCGGTGATTTTCGCGGGGGAACGCCCTGTTGAGGCCTTAGCGGAGCAGAGGCTGCACGCTGCCTATCGGCAGGCCGGAATGGCGCAGGTTTCGCTGGCGTTCGAGCCGCTGGGGGCCGCCTATTATTATGCGCGAAATTTGCAGAAGGACGAGACAGTTCTGGTTGCGGATTTTGGCGGGGGAACCAGCGATTTTTCTATAATCCGCTTCACCAAAACTGCCGGAGCTTTACAGGCCCGTGCCTTGGCGCACAGTGGTGTCGGCGTTGCTGGCGATACATTTGATTTCAGGCTGATCGATAATCTCGTTACCCCAAAACTTGGCAAAGGGTCACTTTACAAAAGCCATGACAAGCGTTTGCCACTGCCTTCGCATTATCACGCCGCCTTTGCCCAGTGGCATCAGCTCTCCTGGTTGAAAACCCCGAAAACCCTTGCCGAACTGCGCCGACTGGTACGCGATTCGGAAGCGCCGGAGCAGCTGGAAGACTTGATTACCATGATCGAAACCGATGCCGGATTTGATCTCTATCAGGCGATCAGCGCTGTAAAAATCCAGCTCTCATCACAAGATTCGGCGCGGTTGATTTTTCAGCGGGATTCTCTGGAAATCGCCGCTGATGTAACGCGGATTCAATTCGAAGCTTGGATTGCCGAAGACATCGCAAAGATCAGTTCCGCCATGCAGCAGGCTATCGAAGCCGCAGGATTGCTCAGTGCGGACATCGATGCGGTCTTTCTCACCGGTGGAACGTCGTTTGTGCCGTGCTTGCGAGACATTTTTACGCGCGAGTTCGGCCCTGCAAAAGTTCATATTGGGGACGCTTTCCAATCCGTGGCTGCCGGGTTAGCACTTTATGCCCGCGACATGGCTGCGAAGTAACGGTTTTAACGCGCAATTGTTTGGTTTAAACCTTGTTTTCTTGACAGTATTTTTCAAAAAGTCGCTTCACTCTTTGCCTCGTAAGCCTTAGTGTCGGCGGCGTTTTGTTAATCAAAGGCCTGCCCATTGTCTCTCTCCGACCACATGGTTGATCGTCGCAAATTGCGTCGCACTGTTACGTTTTGGCGTATTCTTGCCTTTGTTGCGGCGGGCCTCGCTATCTTTGCTGTTGCCAGTTCGCTTGGCGGACGCGGGCTAATGCGTGGCTCTGGACCTCACATTGCGCGTGTTGCAATCGAGGGCGTCATCACCGGTGATAAAGACACGATTTCCCTGCTCGACGAGGTCGCGGCGTCAGACGCCTCGGCTTTGATCCTATCGCTCGAGAGCCCGGGCGGCACAACGACTGGTTCCGAGAAGCTCTATGATGCCATTCGCCGGGTCGCGGCTAAAAAGCCGGTTGTAGGAGTTGTCGGCAATCTTGCCGCGTCGGGGGCCTATATTGCAGCGCTGGGCACTGACCGTATTTTTGCCAGCGGCAACTCTTTGGTTGGCTCTATTGGCGTGTTGTTTCAATTTCCGAATTTCTCCAAACTGCTCGATACTGTTGGCGTTAAAATGGAAGAAGTGAAGTCTTCGCCGCTCAAGGCCGCGCCAAATGGCTTTGAACCCACAAGTCCCGAAGCCCGCGCGGCTTTGGCCGCATTGGTGAGTGACTCTTTCGATTGGTTTAAAGGCTTGGTCAAAGAGCGCCGTCACATGAGCGATGACGAACTCAAAGCCGTGGCAGACGGGCGTGTTTTCACTGGCCGTCAGGCCATAGGCAACAAGCTCATTGATGCCATGGGCGGCGAGAAAGAAGCGATTGCCTGGCTGGAAAGCGAAAAAGGCGTCGACAAGTCGCTACCTGTGCGGGACTGGAAGAAAGCACCGGGGCTTGAGCGGCTCGGGCTACTGGGTTCCGCCGCTGCCGCCGCGCGGCTTTTCGGCTTCGAGTCCATATCGGCGGCTTTACAACAACAGGCCGAACTGGCCGAGACCCGGAAACTTGGCGGGCTCGTGTCACTCTGGCAAATACAATAAGCGCAGCTTCAATAAGCGAGGAATGACATCGTGATAAAGTCCGAATTGGTGCTCAAAATTGCCGAGCGTAATCCGCATCTCTATCAAAGGGACGTTGAAAACATCGTCAACGCAATTTTGGGCGAGATAACCTCGGCGCTGTCTCGCGGCGATCGTGTCGAACTGCGCGGATTCGGTGCCTTTTCGGCAAAGCAGCGCCGCGCGCGCCAGGGCCGTAATCCGCGCACAGGCAGCCAGGTGAAGGTTGATGAAAAGGCCGTGCCGTTTTTCAAGGCGGGCAAAGAAATGCGCATGCGCCTCAACAACGGCATTGACCTCGGCGAATAATCGGAGCCCAAATGCGCACCTTTTTGCGATATTTCATTATTCTGCCGTTGGCGTTGCTGTTTCTGGCCTTTTCCGTCTCCAACCGCCATATGGTGAACGTGCGCCTTGATCCCTTCGCGGCGGATGATGCGGCGGCAGCTTTGTCTATGCCACTGTTTGCCTTGATACTCTCTGCTGTTGTTCTCGGCATATTAATTGGCGGGCTGACAGTCTGGTTCTCGCAGGGCAAATATCGTAAGGCCGCACGCGTTGCCCGCGCCGAGGCAGACAGACTGCGCAATGAGGCCGTGAATTCCACCAAGCTGGTGACACTTCCTGTGATCGCTCCGCATTAATGCGTCATGTATCGGCCGACCAGATTGCGCAGTGCCTCGATTACCCCGCGCTGGTAAAAGCGCTCGATCAAGCTTTCGCGGCAGATTACATTGTCCCGCCGCGTCATCACCATGCGATATCGCCCACGGCAACACAGTTGCTCATGCCAGCCTGGAGCGCGGGCACACCGCGTTCTGGTGCCTTCCTCGGCACCAAGCTGGTCAATGTTTTTTCGGGGAATGGCGCCCTTGGCCTGCCAAGCATTGCCGGGATTTATATATTGCAGTCCGGCGAGACCGGCATTCCGCTTTGTGTCATGGACGGTGCCGCTCTCACGGCAAAGCGTACCGCCGCTGTCTCGGCTTTGGCGGCGTCCCGTCTCGCGCGTAAAGATGCACAGCATCTGGTCATGGTCGGCGCGGGGGCGCTCGCTCCTGAACTGATTGCCGCGCATAGCGCAGTGCGCAGCTTACGAAAAATTACGCTCTGGAACAGAAACCCGGCCAGCTCGGAAAATCTTAAAGCTCTGATTGAAGCCCGCTTGCTCCACGGTTCGCATAGCGTCGAAGTCGAAATAGGCACTGATCTTGGGGCCTGTGTAGCATGCGCCGATATCGTGAGCGTTGCAACCTTGGCGCAGTTTCCTATCATAAAGGGTGAGTGGATCAAACGAGGAACCCACGTCGACCTGGTAGGTGCGTTCAACATGGAAATGCGGGAGGCGGATGATGCGGCCCTGCGGGTATCGAGCATCTTTATCGACACACTTGCCGCAAAAACAGAAGGCGGCGACGTGGCATTGGGCCTAAAAAGCGGCGCAATAACAGAGGCAAATATCAAAGCGGATCTGTTCTCGCTCGCCCGCGGCCTGCATGAGGGGCGTAAGTCAGAGCAAGAAATTACCCTGTTTAAATCGGTTGGCTCCGCCATTTCGGATCTCGCGGCAGCCATGCTGGTCTGGCAACGCCTTAACGGCAGCCAAGAGGCTGCGTAAATTGGCCGCTCCGAACCGAAATTTAATGGACTCACCCGCCTCGTTGTGCAAACCCATATTTTTATTATTCAAACCTGTGTGCCATGTCCGGATTAATTAAAATTTGCGGTCTTTCGACGTTCGAAACCCTCGAAGCGACGCTCGGGTTGAATGTCGATATGGTCGGGTTCGTGTTCTTTACGAAAAGTCCACGCCACGTCTCTCTCGCGTCTGCTGCCGGGCTGGGCGTACAGGTGCGCGGCCGGGCCCTCAAAGTTGCGCTGAGCGTAAATGCCACAGATGACGAATTAGACGACATTATCACGCACTTAAAGCCCGACTGGCTCCAACTGCATGGCGAGGAGACGCCGGAACGCGTTGCTCAAATCAAACACAAGTTCGGCCTGCCGGTTTTGAAAGCTGTTGGTATTGCCGCGGCGGAGGATGTGGCCAAGGCGCAGCTATTCTCGGGCGTTGCTGATAAGCTCCTATTTGATGCCAAGCCACCTCGAGATGCTGCTCTGCCAGGAGGCAACGGCGTTGCTTTCGATTGGACACTTCTAAGCACGTTTTCCGACACGGCCAATGTTATGTTGTCGGGCGGCCTCGATCCACATAATGTAGCGCAAGCCATATTGGTAAGCAGGATTTCAGGGGTCGACGTGTCGTCCGGTGTGGAATCCGCGCCGGGCAAAAAAGATATCGAGATGATTAAAGCCTTCGTGACCCATGCGCGCGCAGGTTTCGCCAGTATGTCGGGAGTTTGAGAATGAAGGTCGAGAATATGAACAGCTTCCGCAATGGGCCGGATGAAACAGGCCATTTCGGTATTTTCGGCGGCCGTTTTGTCGCCGAAACCCTCATGCCGCTGATTCTGGATCTGGAAAAGCATTATAATCATGCCAAGTCGGACCCGAGCTTCAAGTCCGAATTGGATGGCTTGCTGAAGCATTATGTCGGTCGGCCAAGTCCGCTCTATTTCGCGGAGCGCATGACTGAACATCTGCGCGGCGCGAAAATTTATTTCAAGCGGGATGAACTCAACCACACCGGCGCTCACAAGATCAACAACGTTCTTGGCCAAATCCTGCTGGCGCGCCGAATGGGCAAAAAGCGAATCATCGCGGAAACGGGCGCAGGCCAACATGGCGTGGCGACGGCAACAGCTTGTGCCAAATATGGCCTAGAATGCATCGTTTACATGGGCGCGGTCGATGTTGAGCGACAAAAGCCGAATGTATTCCGCATGAAAATGCTCGGCGCAAAAATTGTGCCGGTCCAGTCCGGCTCGAAAACCTTAAAAGATGCCATGAATGAGGCCCTGCGTGATTGGGTCACCAATGTCGCAGACACATTTTACTGCATTGGTACGGCCGCGGGTCCGCATCCCTATCCCGCCATGGTGCGTGATTTCCAATGTGTTATCGGCGAAGAAACCAAAGTTCAGATGATGGACGCTGAAGGCAGGCTTCCGGATTCGCTCATCGCATGCATCGGCGGCGGTTCGAACGCTATCGGCCTGTTCCATCCGTTTCTTGATGACCCCGCCGTGAAGATCTACGGCGTTGAGGCCGCGGGTCACGGCCTCGATAAGGAGCACGCTGCCTCGCTGGCAGGCGGGCGTCCTGGTGTGCTGCACGGCAACCGCACCTATCTGCTAATGAACGCTGATGGGCAGATCACCGAAGGCCATTCGATTTCTGCTGGCCTTGATTATCCCGGCATCGGTCCGGAGCATTCGTGGCTGAAGG
>JANXSV010000051.1 GCA_025356505.1 Methylovirgula sp. | reverse complement strand
GATTCACTCAAAACAGCTTCCGATTTCTGGAAGGAAAACGGAAGTAAGAGTTTTAAAGTCGTTTTTCTGTAGTGGATTTTCGGTTCATCAGTGGCAGTGAGGATTTCGGCTTTGTCTCTCGCGCATAAAATCAGGCAAGTTTTGCTGCAAGACTGGGATCCGGTCGGAATAAAACACGTTCCTCAAGCGCAGAACGAATATGACCCATATTTGGCGAATATTACGCGTCTGGTTAAATCTCAAGCCTTACAAAACGACATTGCCGCAGCCTTGTTTCAGGCGGAAGTGAATATGGGGCTCGGCGCGAATGAAAGCCGCGCCAATCTCGTTGCCGCAAAACTGGTTCTAATTCATTCCGAATGAAAAATGGCTTAAAATGCTCATCGCCAAACGCCTGCTCACCTACCGCGCCAACGGTTCCGATAAGCCGCTCGAAGTTCGAATCATGGCCCCAGAGCTTGACGGAAATGCTTTTTCCTGCCGATTTGAGATTGACTGGCCGGACGGCACCGTGACTCTGGCTGCGTCAGGCGTTGATTCTGTTCAGGCGCTGGAGCTCGCGCTTCATATGACTGGCATCAGGCTTTATACGAGCAGCTATCATCGTCTTGGTCAGATTTTCTTTGAAACGCCTGGTGCTGGATATGGATTTCCGGTTCCGCCAAATGCGCGCGAAATGCTGATCGGCGAAGACAAAATACAGTTTTGAGGAGATATAATCACCCCGCGAAGCGCCCGCATCATTAAAACCCAATCTCTGGCAGCAATTGCCGAAATTCATAAAATAACTGAACAATTGCCGCAAAGCGAATATGCTGAAGTCCGTCGCGCGATTGGTTTGGTGATTGGTACCATCGAGATCGATATTTTGGGTCCGGTTTATGCAAACTATCAATCTCTGGATGACCTCACCACACCGTCGTCGTTACCCGGAATACTTTAAGGCTAACTAGATAGACTTCGGATAGATTTAAATTGCGCCCGTTGGGTCATTGGCGCTGGCGGTGAAGTCTATTGTTCGCCCGATTATAATGAATCGTGCATCGGGCCTTTTTGAGAAATTTCATGACAGATTTCTTGCTAAAAATGGTTGAGCAGGCTCAGGCGGACGAAGATACCTGCGTCTGTCTGATTCCTAAGGGCATAACAACCACACCTGAATTGATGGACTATCTCAAAACCGGCCTCAGATTTCCAGATTATTTTGGCCGGAACTGGGATGCTTTGGACGACTTTATTGATGATTTGGCATGGCTGCATGAAAAAAATATTATCATAATACATGAAAAATTTCCTCAGATTCCAGAAAATCAACTCAACCATTACATTGATTCACTCAAAACAGCTTCCGATTTCTGGAAGGCAAACGGGAGCAAAAGTTTCACCGTCGTTTTCCTTTAGTGGATTTCGTTTCATGAGTGGCAGTGAGGATTTCGGCCTGAGGCGCACTTGTTCCATATCGCGAATGAGAGCCGCGCCAACATCGTAGCGGTTAGGCGACTTGTCACGAAGGATGGACTGCGTCATCGCTTCACCACCCCTTCATAACCCCTTTCACCCATCCAACCTGCGGTGCCAGCGAAATCGCCTGAGTAAGCTTACCGCAGTGATGGCCTCCTTCGCCTTCTGTCCAGGATATTACACCCACCAAGGTGCCCCTTTGTAACACCGCTCCGCCTGAATCGCCGGTGCAGGCGCCGGTATTTTTGCTGCTCGCACCTGCGCCTTCCATCCACAAAAGCAAGTTTGAGAGCGGCGCGCGCAGCGTGACATCGGCGCGCATGAGTGTTCCCGAAGAGCGTGCGTCACCCTCCTTGGTTAGCCCGTAACCTGCGAGCTCCAAGGGTGCGCCGATATCAATCCCGGCAGTTTCGCTCAAGGGCAGGGGCTTAAATTCCGGTGGAAGTGGCGCTTTCAGCCGCACCACAGCCAGATCGACCGACCGCTCCCGCGTTTTAATCGCATCCGCATGAAACGCGGGATGAACACGTACGTCTGCCACTTCTATGAGGCGCGGCGGTGTCGCAGAATCATTGAAATGCACCCGCATGTTTGCGGGTTTCGTTACGCAATGTGCCGCCGTTAACACGATATCCGGAGCCAGAACTTCCGCGGTGCAAAACCCTGCGCCGCTGCCGTCCCGCGTCAGCACCATCACCAGATTTTTCGCCAGTTCCGGCGCAGGGCTCGTGTCGCCAACCATCGCCCGTGCCGAACCGGACATCAGCGTCATCGCAACCATCCACAGCCTAAAAATCCGCATTTAATCTTCCTCACCAACCTCTTGAGGTGCCCATTGACGCCAACCCTTATCACTGCGCCGGCCCTGGAGCCAATCACCCTTGCCGAAGCCAAAGCCTGGCTGAAGCAGGACAGCGCCGACGACGACGCGCTGATAGGCGCGCTCATTGTAGCAGCCCGCACAAGCATTGAGCGCGCAACCCGACTACAGTTCATCTCCCAAACCTGGCGGATTTATGCAAGCGCATGGCACTTTACAGGTCAATCGGGGTGGCAGGGGTGGCAAGTTGATCTGCCGCTGGCACCCCTGAGCAGCGTTATATCTGTCACTACTTTCGACCAGTTTGATGTGCCTAACGTGCTTTCTCAGGCCGGATATCGCCTCACCCATAGCCTGAACCGACCACGGCTGGTTTTCCAGTATCTGCCCGATGCTCCCGGAAGAATGAGCGAGGGAATTGCGATTGATGTTGTCGCCGGATTTGGCCCGCAGGCAACCGATGTCCCGGAACCGCTGCGCCAAGCCATCCGGCTTTTGACTGCGCATCTTTACGCCAACCGTGGCGACGATGCTTTGGCGGCGGCGAGCATGCCCGCTGCAATTAGCGCGCTTATTGCTCCCTATCGACGACTGGCGGTGCGCCTATGAAAATCCCGATGCGCGGCGCGTTGCGCACAAGGCTGGTATTGGAGGCGCCGCAAGACGTGGCCGACGACATCGGCGGCGTTGCACGCAGCTTTGTTCCAATCACTTCAGTCTGGGGGGCGATAGAGCCCTTATCCGCAGCAAGGGTCTGGCAGGCCCAGCAGGTTGAGCAGGAGATCTCTCACCGGATCACCTTGATGTACCGCGCCGACGTGACCGCAGATATGCGCTTGCGTCTCGGCTCCCGCGTTTTCGAAATCCGCGCAGCCTACGACCTCGATGAGACACGCCGGTTTTCAAGTCTGGATTGCTGGGAGGTTCGACCATGAGCAGTGCCATACTCGCATTGAGGGCAGCCATCATTGCCAAACTGCGCAATGATGCCACCCTGACCGGGTTGCTTGGTGGCCCGCAAATTTATGAGGACGCGCCCCGCAGTGCCGTGCCGCCCTTTATGACTTTTGGCGACGTTAGCGCCAAGGATTGGTCCACATCGACCGAGGGCGGACTGGAGCAGGTCTTGAGCCTGCACATCTGGTCAAAACCCAACATCATGCGGCCCAGCCTGCTTATTGCCGATCGCATCAGCACGCTACTGCAGGATGTGACTTTGGCCCTGAGCGGGCACAATCTCATTTCACTTCATTGCACCACCATCGAAACCAAGTCCGAAGACTCCGGGCGCTGGCTCCGCACCTCCTTGCGTTTCCGCGCTGTAACTGAACCGATCTAAAGGGAATTTGAAATGTCCGCACAAAAAGGCAAAGACCTGCTGCTCAAAATGGATGACGGCACCGGCACATTCGTAACAATCGGCGGTATCCGCACCAAGCGCTTGGCACTTAACGCGCAAACCATTGATACTACCAGCGCCGATTCCATAAATCAGTGGCGCGAATTGCTCACAGGCGGCGGTGTAAGGCGTTCCAGCCTTACCGGCGGCGGCATTTTCAAGGATCAGGCGTCCGACATTCTGCTGCGCCAGACGTTTTTCAATGGCGCAGTGATGAACTGGCAGATCATCATCCCCGGATTTGGAACGATCTCCGGCCCATACCAGATTTCGGCGCTGGACTATCGCGGCGATTACAATGCCGAGGTCACGTTTGAAATGACGATGGAGTCAGGCGGCGCACTTACCTTTGTCGCAGCCTGAGGCACGCCATGACTAACAGACATCGAGGTGAAATTTTCGCAGAACTCGGCGGGAAACCCTACCGCCTTTGCCTGACATTGGGTGCACTGGCGGAGTTGGAAGCCGCCTTTGAAAGCACCGATCTGGTCGCGCTCGTAAAGCGTTTTGAAACCGGCCATTTGGCTGCGCGGGACCTGATCAGGCTTTTAGGGTCAGGCTTGCGCGGTGCCGGGCACGACATCTCAGATTCCGAACTTTCCCAGCTTCCGCATCCCGGCGGTGTGCAGGGCTATGTCCAGGTTGCAGCCGATCTCCTCGCTGCAACTTTTGGCGTGACAACGCCACATAAGGATACGCCCGCAAACCCGCCGGTGCCGCAGAACATCTGACGACCACGGAGCCTGCCTCCGCAAAGTCTCGTCGCCCCGCCTTCCCCTGGGACGATGCCATGACGTTTGGTCTCGGTGTTCTGCGGCTGTCTTCAGAGGCCTTCTGGTCCATGACACCGCGTGAACTCAAAGCGGCTCATGAGGGTGTTTACGGGCGCGGTGCAGCGCCGCTGTCCCGCACGGATCTTGAAGGCCTGATGCTGGCATTTCCCGACATTTAAAAAAGGCACCTCATGACAAAATTTATCCCGCCAACCACGTCTATTTCCTTGGTGAGTGATCCAGGCGTCGCTACCGATGTGGCCGGTTTGAAAACCACCATGGATGCGCTGGATTTGTCGGCGCAGTCTGTTGCTAAATCGCTCAGCGCAGCTTTTTCCGGTGCTGCCACCAGCGGAAAGAGCTTTGAACAGGTGCTGGCCAGCATAGGAACCAAGCTGGCCAGCCTGACGCTAAACTCGGCTGTAAAGGCAGGCTCAGGCAGTCTTTCAAGCCTCCTGAGCAGCATGCTCGGCGGACTTTCCGGCGGCGGCAGCGGCCTTGGCTCCATAACGCCCTTCGCCGACGGCGGCATCGTCTCATCGCCAACTTTTTTTGGCGCAGGCGGGGGCCTTGGTGTCATGGGAGAGCGCGGCGCAGAGGCCATCATGCCTCTGGCGCGGGGCCCCGATGGCGCTCTTGGGCTTGCGGCCAGCGGGCAGGGCAGCGGGACAAGCGTGATCGTGAACATTTCGACGCCCGACGCCACCAGCTTCCGGCAGTCCGAGCAGCAAATATCTGCGTCACTGGCGCGTGCTGTGAGCCGCGGCCAACGCAGCCTTTAGGGCAAGAATCGAGGACAACCCATGTCTGTATTTCACGAAGTCCGGTTTCCCTTGGACATATCCATGCATGCGTCAGGCGGGCCGGAGCGCCGCACAGACGTGGTGACGCTTGGCTCGAATCGCGAGATGCGCAACGCGCGTTGGGCCAATTCGCGCCGCGCCTTTCAGGCCGGTTACGGCGTCAAAAGCTTTGCCGCCCTCGCCCAGGTTTTGAGTTTTTTTGAGGAACGGCGCGGTCGGCTTTACGGCTTCCGCTGGCGCGACCGCTTGGATTACAAATCCTGCGCTCCAGATGCCATGCCCGCCGCAACCGATCAGCTTCTGGCGATAGGGGATGCGGCAACGAAGCAATTTCAGCTCATCAAAACCTACGGCCAAACCTTCGCGCCTTATACCCGGGTTATTCAAAAGCCGGTGGCTGGAACTCTCCTGGTCGCCGTCAATGGGGTCACCAAAACACCGGGGCCCGATTTCACTGCGGACGTTACGACAGGCCTTGTGAGTTTTATCGCTGCGCCGCCTGCTGGCGCACAGGTGACAGCAGGCTTTCAATTCGACGTCCCGGTGCGTTTCGATACCGATTTTCTGGACGTGGACTATTCCGCCTTTCAGGCCGGTCAAATTCCTAAAATTCCGATTGTTGAAATAATTCCTTAGGAGCGAGCATGCGGCAGCTTAACCCGGGCCTCGCGGCACATCTTGCGAGCGGTTCCACTACACTGTGTCATTGTTGGAAAGTTCTGCGCCGCGATGGTGTGGTTCTCGCTTTCACAGACCATGATGCTGATTTAGCCTTTAACGGCCTGACCTATCTGGCACGCAGCGGATTGGAGGCTGCCAAACTTCAGACAACGGTTGGTTTTTCCGTTGGTGGCACCGAGGTGACCGGAGCATTGATCTCGGATGCCATCACCGGCAGCGATTTGACCAATGGCAAATATGATGGCGCCACCGTTGAAACCTGGCTCGTCAACTGGGCGGACTGTACCCAGAATATCTTGCAGGACATTGGCACCATCGGGCAGGTCAAACGCAGCGAATTCGGTTTTACCGCAGAACTGCGCGGCTTGGCACATCAGTTCGATCAAGAAACCGGGCGGTTATTTCAAAAAGCCTGCTCTGTTGATCTGGGCGACACCAAATGCGGCAAGAGCCTCGGTACGTCCCTCTATACAGCCATTGGCTCCATCAGCAAAACTGACGGTGCCACGCGGCTTGAGGCCATGCTGCCTGCCTTTGCGGCCGGTTGGTTTACCGGCGGTCAAATCACGTTTACTTCCGGCGCAAACAGCGGTGCAAAACGCAGCCTCAAATCCGACGCCGTTGCAGGAGCATCCCATACGCTCGAAATATGGACGCCCTTGGCTCAGCCGCTCACCGTAGGCGACGCTTTCACAATTGTTGCAGGCTGCGACAAGAGCTTTGCGACTTGTCGAACCAAATTTTCCAACAGCGCCAATTTTAGAGGTTTCCCCCACATGCCGGGCAACGATGTTGTCGTGCGTTATGTCGCGCAGCAAGACCCGGCTCTCGATGGCGGCAGTATGAACCAATAGGGGCGCATATGACCATACAGCAGCAAGAACGCCTTGTTTTTGAAGCAAGGCGGTGGATTGGCACGCCCTATCAGCATCAGGCCTCCCTCATCGGGGTCGGCTGCGACTGCCTCGGCCTTGTGCGGGGTGTATGGCGTGCTTGTGTCGGGCCGGAGCCTGAGCGCTTTGAGCCCTATTCCGCCGATTGGGCAGAAGCAACGCGCGAGGAACGATTGGCCCTCGCCGGACAAAAGTACTTTGACCCTGTGACTCCGGCAAACTTTGCCGCGGGCGATGTTTTGCTTTTCCGCTGGCGGGACCAACTTCCCGCCAAGCATGCAGCCATTGCAACTTCCTCGTCCACCATGATCCACGCCCATGACGGTGCAAGCGTCGCCGAGGTTGAAATAGGGCCGTGGTGGCGGCGTCGGCTATCGCACGCATTTTCGTTTCCCATCGTTTAAAAGGACACACGCCATGGCCACATTGCTACTTTCCGGAGCTGGCGCAGCGCTGGGCGGAATTTTGGGCGGTCCCCTCGGCGCGATTATCGGGCAGGTGGTCGGATCGACCCTTGGCTCTGTGGTTGATCAAGCTGTTCTGGGTGGAGGCAAGCGTGTTGCGACCCCGCGACTAAACTCAATGCCGGTGCTGGCCTCCAATGAAGGCGCGCCAATTCCCCGCATTTACGGCCGGGCCAGGGTGGGCGGCCAAATCATCTGGGCAACCCGTTTCCTCGAAACCACCTCGAGAACGAGGGCGGGGGGAAAGGGTGGTGGCCCCAAAGTAACGACCTATTCCTACTACGCCAACTTCGCCGTCGCATTTTGTGAAGGGCAAATCGCCTCCGTGCGACGGATCTGGGCCGACGGCAAAGAAATTGACCTCACCACGCTCACCATGCGCGTTTATAAAGGTGACGAAACGCAGGCTGCGGATCCGTTGATCGTTGCGAAGGAGGGTGCAGCCTTCGCACCTGCTTATCGCGGCACCGCCTACGCGGTTTTCGAAATGATGCCTCTGGCGGATTTTGGAAATCGTATTCCGCAGCTCACCTTTGAAGTCGTGCGTCCGGTGCAGGGACTTGCACAAATGATTCAGGCGGTGAACCTCATCCCCGGCGCATCAGAATTCGTTTATTCGCAGGCCCCCATCCACGGTCTATGGGATGCCGGGGTGTCAAGTCGTCAAAACCGCCATCAGTTTACCGCGTCAAGCGACTGGGCAGCTTCCATAGATGCTCTACAGGCGCTATGTCCCAACCTGAAAAGCATCGCCTTGGTCACCGCTTGGTTTGGGGATGATTTGCGCGCTGGCTCGTGCACAATCGCGCCGCGTGTCGAGTCGGCCTCAACATCATTTGCCGGTGCAGTCTGGAGTGTAGCGGGTCTAGATCGCAGCACGGCCCGTGTCGTTTCTCAAATAAACAATGCCCCGGCGACCGGCGGCACACCTTCCGATGACACGATCATCGCTGCCATAAATGACCTCTCCGCGCGCGGATTGGGCGTGACGCTGTACCCCTTTATTTTGATGGATATTGCAGCCGGAAATACTCTCCCTGACCCTTGGAGCGGCAATGCCTCTCAGCCAGCATACCCGTGGCGAGGGCGTATTACCTGCTTTCCTGCTCCAGGACAGGCGGGCTCAGCCGACGCGACGCCGGTTGCGGCCACGCAGATAACTCAATTTTTCGGCAGTGCACTTCCATCTGCCGCTGAATGGTCTTACCGCCGCTTCATCTTTCATTACGCCAACCTCGCCGCGCAAACTGGTAAGGTAGAAGCCATTCTTATCGGCTCTGAAATGGTGGCTCTGACGCGGGTACGCTCTGCAAGCGGCGTTTATCCGGCGGTCTCGGCTCTCCAAACTCTGGCGCAGGATGTGCGCGGCCGTGTGGGCCAATCAGTGAAAATTGGATATGCGGCTGACTGGAGCGAATATGGGTCGCATGTCCTGAATGGCGGGACGGAAGTGCGGTTTCCGCTTGATCCCCTTTGGGCCGCGCCAAACATCGATTTTATCGGCATCGACGCCTACTGGCCATTGTCGGATTGGCGCGATGGATCCGCTCATCTCGACGCATCGCTGACAGCATCTGTTTATGACCGCGATTATCTCGTCTCGCGTTTTGGTGCCGGCGAAGCCTATGATTTTTATTACGCCTCGCAAGCGGATCGTTTAGCTCAGCTTCGCTCACCCATTACGGACGGGGCCTACAACAAACCTTGGATTTACAGATCTAAAGACGTCACCAACTGGTGGCAGAATCGGCATTTCGAGCGCGTCGGAGGCGTGGAACTGCCCGCTGCAACCCAATGGGTGCCCTGCACAAAGCCTGTGTGGCTAACGGAATTCGGTTGCCCGGCGATTGATCGGGGAGCTAACCAGCCAAATGTATTCGTGGATGCGAAATCATCAGAATCCGCAGTGCCGTTTTTCTCGCGCGGCGCACGGGATGATTTAATGCAAACGCGTGTACTCGAGGCGGCTTTAACCCGCTTCGATGGCTCTCAGCCCGGCTTTCAACCAAACTGGAATCCTGTATCTCCGGTCTACGCCAAGCCTATGATTGACCCCACGCACATCTTCTTTTGGGCCTGGGATGCACGACCCTATCCGGCTTTTCCGGCATTTTCCGACGTGTGGGCCGATGCTCCAAACTGGCAAACCGGACATTGGATAACGGGGAGGCTCGAAGGCGCACCCCTCGATCGATTGGTGGCGCAGATAATGTCTGAATTCGCGGTAGTCACCAGTCCTTTTATGGCTGCGGCTCCGCCAAAACTGGACGGCTTTGTGGATGGCTATGTCATCGACAGCGCTGTTTCCTTGCGCGGGGCGCTACAGCCTCTTGCCAGCCTATTTGGGTTCGATGGCAGGATATCGTCGGGACGAATTGATTTTGCCGGGCGGGCAACCGCCGGTCCAGTTGCCCTTGTAGACGCTGACTTGGTGGCAAACAAGGATGGCTCACTGGTCGAAATAACGCGGTCGCAGGAAAGTGAGCTGCCTCACGAGATTTCGATCAGCTTCACCGATTCTCAAAATGAGTATCGCACAGCGGCCGTGGCATCACGGCGGCTTGAGGGAAGCTCCCTTCGGGTTTCGCGAAACGAAACTTCGGTCATCCTCGATCGAATAAACATGCAAAACCTTGCTGATATTCTGCTTCAGGAGACCTGGGCGGCCCGGGAGCAGGCCAAACTGACGCTTGGGCCGCATCGTATTGATATTGAAATTGGTGATACCATTTCCTTCGTTGTCGATGGCGTCAACCGCTTGTTTCGTATCCAGCAGATCACCGATGGCGCTGTTCGTGCTGTAGTCGCGAAGTCCACGCAACTGGGACTCTATAGCCGCGCGCCTGACACGGTTGGGACGGTTGCATTGCCAAAGCCAAAATTTCCCGGCCCTTCGCGGATCGATCTGCTTGATCTGGCGCAGACACCGGAAAGTCCGCTCGTGCTGCAGCGTCTCGCGGTTTATGCTGATCCTTGGCCCGGACAGATGGCCATATACCAACAGGTGGGTAGCAGCTCCTTCAAGCTTGTCGGCAACGTGGATACGCCAGCTCAAGTTGGCACAACCCTTTCCGAATTTGCTCCTGGTGTCGTTGGCCGTTTCGACAATGCAACGCGTCTTGACGTAAAAATTTCAACTGGGACACTTTCTTCCCTTAGCGATGTCGAAGTGCTTTCAGGCCAGAATGTCATGGCTGTTCGAGGTGGCGATGGCTCTTGGGAAATCGTCCAGTTTGCCCATGCGAACTTGATTGCGCCCATGACCTACCGGCTCTCCCGGTTGATCCGTGGATTGGGAGGGGAGGAAAGCTTGGCGGCACGTCGGCTCCCGGCAGGCGTGCCGTTGGTTATGATTGATCAGTCTGTCGTCACCTTGGCGCAAGGTTTAAGCACGCTGGGTCAAACCGCGACCTATCTCATTGGCCCGGCCTATCTTGATTACACAGACTCTTCTTTTGTCAGTGTGACCACCACGGTTACGAAAAAAGCGCTTCAACCATTTTCGCCGGTCAACGTACGCGCCAAACGTTCGCTTGTCGGCGTCACGATCAGCTTCATGCGGCGAGCCCGCCTGAACTCGGATGCCTGGGAGCCACTCGAAATCCCGTTGGGTGAAGACAGCGAGGCCTACGAATTCGAAATCTGGTCAACCGTATTCAAGCGCAAGCTGGCCGCTTCGTCGCCACAGGCCATTTATGCCAGCGCGGATGAATTGGCAGATTTCGGAACGGCTCAAAGTAATCTGACCCTGCGCATTTATCAGCTGAGCGCCAGCGTCGGGCGCGGGTTTCCGGCGCTCATCACAGTTTCAGTGACCTAATTCCAAACACAAAAGGGAATTTTATGACTTCAACCGGCCACCTCGGACTGCCGTATATTGACGCGGCTCAGTCTCAAAAACACGTTACCCATAATGATGCCCTGCGGGCTTTGGACCTGATTATCCATCTCTCCGTTTTAAGCCGCAACATGATCACACCGCCCTCCGCTCCGGCTGCAGACGCGCGGTATCTCGTTGGAATTGCGGCAACGGGAGCTTTTGTGGGCTTTGATGGCAATGTGGCCGCGTTTCAGGACGGAGCGTGGAATTTCAAGGCACCACAAACAGGCTGGCGCGTTTATGTTGAAGCAGAGTCAGCTTTGCTTATTTACGACGGTGCGGCGTGGCATGACCTTGGCTGGGCTGTTCATGCGCTTGATAACGTGACGCGCTGTGGCGTTGGAACTGCCGCAGACGTGAACAATCCGTTGGCGGCCAAACTCAATGCGGCTCTATTCACTGCCCGTTCTGTCGCAGAGGCTGGTAGCGGGGATATGCGCTTCAAGCTGAATAAGGAGGCGGCCACTAACATCTTGTCTCAGCTTTACCAGACCAACTATTCCGGCCGCGCCGAAGTTGGATTGCTTGGCAATGATCATTTCCACGTCAAGGTGTCGTCGGACGGCAGCGTTTGGAAGGACGCTATGGACATTGATCCGGCGAGCGGAGCCGTGAGTTCCATCCGGAGCAACCGGATTGACACAACCTGCTCCGACGTTTCAATGGAACGGAACTCAACTCCGATTTCAAAACCCGGACGGGAGCTGGGGGGCTTGGGTTAATTTGCAGGGGCCGACTGGCGCAGCGGGTGTTGCGGGTCTCGTAGGCTCGACCGGACCTACTGGGGCGACAGGTTTGACGGGCGCGAATGGTGCAGTTGGCGCTACAGGGCCAACGGGCGCAACAGGTTTGACCGGACCCACCGGTTCAACCGGACCAGTAGGAGTGGCGGGCCCCACCGGTGCACCGGGTGCCACAGGGCCGATAGGGCCAGTTGGTCTGACCGGAGTTGCCGGGGCAACAGGTTCTACAGGGCCGATCGGACCTACCGGAGCAACAGGCTTGACGGGCGCGAACGGTGCAGTTGGAGCTATAGGGCCAACGGGAGCAACAGGTTTGACGGGCTCGACGGGTCCAACCGGACCGGCAGGAGTGGCGGGCACCACGGGGGCTGCAGGTGCCACAGGGCCGATAGGTGCCACAGGCCCGATAGGTCCCGCTGGCCCCACGGGGGCTGCAGGTGCCACAGGGGCTGCAGGTGCAGTCGGAGCCGCAGGTGCAGTCGGAGCTGCAGGAAATACGATTTCAAACGGAGCTGGAGCCCCCTTAGCGGCAAATGGTGCCAACGGCGATTTTTACATAGATAAGACTAACTGGCGCGTTTACGGGCCGAAGGCCGCCGGAGCCTGGCCAGGGACATACACGGCCATGGTCGGTCCGGCAGGATCACAAATTTTGACCACGTCCGGTATTCCTTTGGCTGCTACCGGAGCCAACGGCGACATGGCCATTGATCCGACAGCCAAAGTGATTTACCCGCCCAAAGCGGCTGGCGCTTGGCCATCCGGAGTAAGCCTCGGCGGCATGGTCCTCAAGCGTATCGATTCTTTCACGTCGTCCGGCACCTTCACAAAACAAGCTGGAGATATTTTTTACCGGATTGTCGGCTTCGGCGGAGGTGGAGGCGGCGGAAGCGGCGCACGTTCAGCGACAGGCGTTGGATCTGGCGGCGGCGGCGGGTCCGGTACGCTTATGCGTTTTTCGCGCAACGCAGCCGATGTTACCGCTACGGTGGCTGTAACAATCGGTGCGGGCGGTGCGGGCGGGGTCGCCGCGGCAGATAATGCCAGCGGAAATCCCGGTGCCTCGGGCACCGCCTCAAATTTCGGATCCTACTTTTTCTTCGACAGCGGATACCTTGGTGGAGGCGGGAGCTTCAGCGCAGGCGGTTCAGGCGGCGCTCAGGCTGCGTTTGGTGCAGGTATAACGCTTTCTGCCGGTATCGGTGGCATCGGCAGCATGGGCACGGTCGGCGTGTCGTCCAACTACGTTGCCCTGGGCCCCTCCGGGGGGGCGGGCGGCGGCGGGATATCCGCTGCAAATGTTGCTTTCGCCGGAGCGAACTCCGGCGGCGGATGCTATTTTCTCCCAATTGACGGGAACGTATTGGCGCCAGGAGGAGCGGTGGGAGTGGCCGGTTCTGCTGGCGGAAGTTCGGCCACAACTTACGGTGCCGGGGCAGGGGGCGGCGGTGGCGGTGCGCAAACAGGCGCAGCGGCGGGCAATGGCGGCGCAGGCGGCCTCGGCTCAGGCGGCGGCGGCGCAGGACGAAACACCTTCACCGGAGGTGCCGGAGGGGCAGGGGGACCCGGGCGCATCATTGTTTTCGTTTTCGGTTAACGCCCATCGCACTTCTGCGCACGAGGTAATTTATGAAAAACTTCGAAAAAAGCCTGTCCCTCACTCTCAAATTTGAGGGGGGCTATGTCGACAATCGCTTTGATCCTGGAGGCGCCACAAACAAAGGCATCACCATCGCAACCCTCGCCAAATATCGCCGGCACCCTGTGACAAAAAACGATGTGAAGCTTTTGAGCGGACAGGAAGCCGCGGACATCTATAATTTGTATTTTTGGAAACCGCTTATGGCGGAGCAAATGCCTTCCGGCGTTGACATGTTCCTGTTTGATTACGCGGTAAATTCGGGGCCGGCGCGCGCAGTTAAAGCCCTCCAGAGCATTCTCCAGTTCCCGCAGGACGGAGTCATCAACGAAGCAACCCTCCACGCCGTTGATCAAAAACATCCCTCGGACATTGTCCATGCGCTTGCAGCCAAACGATTAGAATTTCTCCAGCAATTGCGCACTTTTGCGGTGTTCGGACGCGGGTGGAAAACACGGATCGAGGCGGTGACCTCCGCCTCAATCGCTCTCTCTCAATGATAAAAGGATATTTACTATGGAAAATATTGTCTCACCTGCTTTGCCCGAAGATAACACCAAGCCTTTCTGGGCTTCCCAGACCATCTGGTCCGCTATCGCGGTTGTTGGCGCTTCGCTCACCGGCGCGGTTCTGGCATGGAAATCGAGCGATATGGCAAGTTTTGGTGCCTGTTTGACCGCCGCATTTGGGGGGGTAAACGCCATTATCGGCCGCTACCGCGCCACAACGCTTATCAAGTGAGTTCCCATGTTGAAAATTTACCTGTTCATGGGGCTATTGGCTACACTCGGCGCAATGGGTTTGGCTGGAACAGCAGCCTATCGCGCTTCGGCCGCAACTACATTCAGCCGTGGCTATGCCGCCGGTGCGGCCGACCTTACGGCGAAACTCAACCGACAATTGGATCAGGAGCGAATTGCGTCGGCGGCCGTGGTTGCCGATGCCAATCATCGTGTGAGCCTGCTTGAGCAGGATCGTGCTCAATTGGAGAACCAATATGGCGAACTCAAAGATGCGCTCAATGCCAAAATCGATGCAAATGGCAAAATCGATGCAAATAGTAAGTCTTCTGACGCTTGCCTTGATAGCGGCATCGTGCACCTGCTCAACGCAATCGGTGCCAGTTCAAGCGCTCAAGGCGGTCGCCCCTGAGCCGTTGCTTCGCCCATGCAAACCTCCGGTGGCTCTTGTCGATCAGGCCATAGGCGCTGCGCAGGTGGCGAAAGCATGGGGCACGGATAGGGTTTCTCTGGTCGAATGTTTGGCGCGGCACGGAGCGCTTTCTGATTTCGAGCAATCAAAAACGCAGCGGTAAATGTTCATGTCCTATTCACTGCAATCAGTGCAGGCTGAGTCCATGTTCAACATTCGCTATGCAATGGCAGCAGCACTCGCTTGCGTTGCCGCGCTTACCGCTTTCCCCGCGGCAGCCAAACAAGAGTGTTTGTCGGCCAAAGAGTCGCGGGAAGTCGTCGTCCAGAGTCATTTACTTGAGCCTTTGCAGGTCATGAAAACCCTTACGGCGCTAAGCCGCTCGGAGCCTGTAAGCATCAAATTGTGCAGGTGGGACACCACCTACATTTATGACGTAATGCTGTTGCACAAGGACGGAAAATTGTTGCGTGTTTTTGTCGATGCTATAAGCGGCAAGACGTTGAACCCGAAGCCCGAGTAGGAACTGCACGTTGCGATTATTGGTTGTAGAAGATGATCGGGATTTGAATCGCCAGCTTGTGTCAGCTTTCGAACAAGCCGGTTACGCTGTTGATCGCGCTTTTGATGGCGAGGATGGGCAGTTCTTAGGTGAAACAGAACCCTATGACGCGATTGTGCTTGATATGGGGCTTCCGAAAAAAGACGGCCTGCGCGTTTTGGAAGCTTGGCGAAAGGCCGGCAAAACAACGCCAGTCCTTATTTTGACAGCACGCGACCGCTGGAGCGACAAGGTCGAAGGCTTCGATGCCGGCGCCGACGACTATGTGACAAAGCCTTTTCACCTTGAAGAAGTACTCGCTCGTTTGCGGGCATTGCTGCGCCGGGCCGTTGGCCATGCTACGAGCGAGTTTTGCTGCGGCCCCGTCACTCTGGACGCGCGTGCGGGCCGGGTTCTTGTGGACGGTAATCCGGTCAAGCTTACATCACATGAATATCGCTTGCTTGCTTACCTCATGCATCACATGGGTCGGGTTGTTTCGCGAACCGAATTAGTTGAACACCTTTATGACCAAGACTTTGACCGCGATTCCAACACGATAGAAGTTTTCGTAGGCAGGCTTCGCAAAAAGCTTGGCATCGATATAATCGAAACTGTACGCGGATTGGGGTATGTGATTTCGAGCCCGGCGAAAGTCCAAGGTCAGGGCAAATAAATGTGGCTTCGCTGGCTGCAAGCCCGGTCCATCGAAACGCGGTTATTCCTATCGGCGGCGTTTTGGAGCTTGCTGATCCTCGTTATCGCGGCGGTTATCCTCACCACATTTTACATCCATAATTCAGAGGCGGCGTTCGACAAGCGCCTCAATGTTTACCTTCAAGCCTTGGTGGCCGATATTTCATCTTTTGCGGAGGAAGATCCGCGCAGTGAACTCGGGCAGATTGGCGATGCCCAGTTTCTAATTCCGGGTTCGGGTTGGTATTGGCAAATCACGCGCACCGATGTGGCGGGCAACGAAATGCGTGCATCGCGCTCGCTGTCGGCAAGCAAGTTGCCGCGATTATCAACGCTGGGCGTTGAAGCAGGCATAGGGGGCGTGAGATCAGGCTACTTTACCGGCCCTGACGCGCGCCAGCTTCGTATGGTGGAACGCATCATCAGCAATGGAGACGCTGGGGTTTTTCTCGTTCAAGTTGCCGGAAATGCAGAGGAAGTGGCTCAGGACGTCGCCAATTTTAAATTGGAACTCGGGTTTATTTTTCTGCTTCTCGCAACTGCGATCCTGGCTTCGGTTGGCTTGCAGGTGCGCTTCGGACTGGCCCCGCTTCGCTCTTTGCAAGAGCGAATTTCGGCCATCCGGCGGGGTGAGGCAGAGCAAGTCACAGGGATAATTTCGCCTGATCTGGTGCCCTTGGCGGAGGAACTGAATTTGCTCATGGTTTCAAACCGGGAAATAGTCGATCGTGCCCGTACGCATGTCGGAAACCTCGCACATGCCCTCAAGACGCCGTTAAGCGTCATATTCAATGAGGCGCGTGCAAATGGTTCCGCATTTGCGGAAAAGGTCGATGAGCAGGCCGGGATAATGCAGACCCATGTCGATATTTATCTTGAACGTGCGCGCGCTGCCGCAAGGGCGGGCAATATAGGATCGTCTTGCGATGTGCAGCCCGCGCTAAGCGCTTTGATGCGTACTTTTTCTAAAATCTACCGCGACAAAGATTTTGAGCCTCGCCCAATGACTGAGGAGACAATCCGATTTCGCGGTGAAAAGCAGGATTTCGACGAGATGGTCGGCAATCTGCTGGACAATGCAGGGAAATGGTCAAGGCATGTCGTCTCCGTGGCTCTGGAACCTGACAATGATACGCATAATGCCGCGCGCCATTATTTTACTCTGAATATAGATGATGACGGAGTCGGCCTAACCGAAGTAGAAAGTATCGAGGCCGTAAAGCGGGGCAAACGCCTTGATGAGACGGTTGCAGGCAGCGGTCTTGGTCTTTCTATTGTCAGCGACCTTGCAGCGGCGTACGGCGGCAGCCTGAAACTCTTGCGAAGCGAAGCAGGAGGCCTGTCAGCCAAACTCCGGCTTCCCTCCTACTAGGCTTGTGAGTTGAGAGCGCGCGCAAATTCTGTTAACAGTCTGCCACAGTTATTCTTTTTAAAGTCATTATTGAAATTGGACACTGAGCCTATGACGCACACTAAAATTGCAACACTTATGCTCATCGCGTTTTCAGTTAGCGCGTGTAACAATCAAAACCCCGGTGCGGGGCAGACTTCAGGTGCCGTGATTGGAGCGCTTGCGGGTGGCTTGATCGGTAACGGGCTGGGTCATGGAGACAGCCGTGCCGTAAATACTGTTGCCGGCGCTCTTGTAGGAGGCATTATCGGCGGAGGCCTTGGCGCTCAGCTCGACGAGGCAGACCGACAAGCTGCATTCGATGCGCAATATGAGGCGGTTGACACTGGTCGCCGCCGGAGTTGGCGTGGGCCGCGCGGATCCTACGGTTATGTGGAACCCGGTCCGGAGGCCTATCGCTCCGAGGGATATTGCCGTGAATACACCCAGACGATCTACATCGACGGTCGTCCTCGCACGGGCCATGGCCTTGCCTGTCGCGAGCCTGATGGAAGTTGGAAGGTCATAAGCTGATCTGGTGCGCTGACATAAGTGCTTGGTGCCGCGTCATAAAGTATCCTGTTCAGCAGCCCACGCAGGGACTATAGGGTGTCGATGCTCTGGATTATTTTTGCGCTTCTCGTTGGTGCCGCTGCTTTGATTGCGCTGTGGCCATTAAGCCGAGCTGTCAATGCGGATGGGTCTCCTGAGCGCCTCGTTTATGCGGCGGCCCTATCGGAAATCGAAACAGACCGGAGTCGTGGCCTCCTATCTGACGCGGACGTAGAGATTGCGACCACCAGCGCCGCGCGCATGCTGATTGCCACTTCGGCAACATCACAGAGAAGTCCGGCTCTTATTGAAGCGGACATCCAGCGCAAAAAAATAGTCAGCGTTATTGTGCTTCTACTTTTGCCCTTCATGTCGTTCAGTCTCTACTCAACTCTGGGCGCGGGCGATGGCGGTCTCCAATCGCCCAATGCACAAAGCCAACAGAAGCCGGAGGATTTGCTGCAGGCGCTGCAGAAAATAGAGGCGCATTTGAAAGACCATCCTGATGACGGAGTGGGCTTTGAAGTGGTTGCGCCTGTCTATTCTCGCATGGGAAAATTACCACAAGCAATAAATGCATATAAACAGGCACTTCGCCTGCTCGGCGAAACACCCGAGAGAAATGCCAATTATGCCGAGGCTTTGATAGTGGAGCGCAACGGCGAAGTTTCACCGGAGGCGGAGAGGGTTTTGATGGCCGCAGTGTCTGCTGAGCCAAATCAGCCGAAGGCGAATTACTATCTTGGCGCTGCCGCCGAGCAGCGCGGAGACACATCAAAAGCTTCGGAAATTTGGCGCGCGCTGTTGCTTCATGGCGCGCCCGATGCGCCTTGGCGTCAAGACGTTGAAACTCGCCTTGCCGCATTGAATAGCCAACCAGCGGGCAAAGATGCGCGCGAAATTGGCACAAACGAGCCTGGGCAAATTTCCGATACTTCCGCACCCATGATCAGTTCCATGGTTGCTGGGCTGGCAGCGAAGCTGGAAAAGGATCCGGCTCAGCTTGATGGCTGGTTAAAACTCATCCGCTCCTATGTGGTCCTCAAAGACAGTGCTCAAGCGCAAAGTGCGCTGAATAAAGCGAAGGCGCAGTTTCGTTCCGACGCGGCTTCCCTAAAGCAGATCCTAGATCTGGCCGGCACTCTTGGGCTTGAGAAATGACAAGAAAGCAACGCCGACTGTCTCTCATTGCAGCATCAATGGGCGTATTCGCGATCGCAATTGGTATTGCCCTCTATGCCCTGCGAGATTCCGTCGTGTTTTTTTTCACACCTTCCGAAATTGCCGCAAAGTCATTGAAGGCCGGAATGCGTCTTCGCGTCGGCGGGCTCATCAAGATTGGTACCATTGTTAAGACGTCTGAAAATTCTATCAAATTCGTAATCACCGACGGCCAGAGTGATCTGGCAGTTGCCTACAGTGGCCTGGTGCCGGATTTGTTTCGTGAGGGGCAGGGTGTCATCGCAGAGGGGAAATATGCCGGCTCCGACCTGTTTCCAGCGGACTCGGTCTTGGCCAAGCATGACGAACGATATATGCCGCGGGAAGTCGCCGACTCTTTAAAAGCTAAAGGCCTGTGGAAACAGGATGCAAACGCCAAAACTCAGGGCTCATCAAAATGAGCCCTGAAATCGGTCATTTCGCTCTCATACTGGCATTTTTGCTTGCGGTGCTTCAGGGTTCGATGCCTTTTTGGGGCGCGTACTACAAAGATCCAAGATTAATGGCTCAAGCGTCATGGCTCGCACTCGGACAGTTTGGGTTCGTGGCCCTGTCTTACGGTTTTTTGACTTACGCGCACCTTTCAGATGATTTTTCCGTCGTAAACGTCTACGAAAATTCACATAGCCTGAAACCCGTCATTTATAAAATATCGGGCGTTTGGGGAAACCATGAAGGCTCCATGCTTTTGTGGGTGCTCATACTTTCCCTATTCGGCGCCTTGCTCGCAACGCTGTCGAGGCAGATACCGCCCACGTTAAAGGCAAATGTTCTAGGAGTGCAGGCACTCATTTCGGTCGGTTTTTTATCGTTCATTCTTTTTACGTCCAATCCATTTGCTCGGCTTATTCCGGCTGCTGCCGAGGGCCACGATCTTAACCCCATCCTTCAGGATCCCGGATTGGCGATACACCCGCCGCTACTTTATCTGGGTTATGTCGGCTTTTCGCTGGTATTTTCATTCGCAGCTGCCGCCCTTATCGAGGGCCGCGTTGATTCAGCCTGGGCGAAATGGGTTCGCCCTTGGATTTTGGGCGCCTGGATATTCCTTACACTCGGGATAGCAATGGGCTCTTACTGGGCCTATTACACGCTCGGATGGGGTGGCTTTTGGTTTTGGGATCCTGTTGAAAATGCATCTTTGATGCCTTGGCTGGCGGGGACGGCTTTGCTGCATTCCGCACTTGTTATGGAAAAGCGAAACGCACTTAAAATCTGGACCATTTTTCTTGCCATCGTTGCATTTTCGCTTTCGCTACTCGGAACCTTTCTTGTCCGGTCGGGTGTGCTCACTTCGGTGCATTCTTTCGCTTCGGACCCGCAGCGAGGCGTCTTCATTCTCGCCATATTGGTTTTATTTATTGGTGGCTCCCTGACGCTCTATGCTTGGCGTGCACCAAGCCTCAAACAGGGCAGTTTGTTCGCGCCCGTGTCCCGCGAGGGTGCGCTGGTTTTGAACAACCTTTTTCTAGTTGTCAGTTGCGCAACAGTATTGGTGGGTACCCTCTACCCACTCGCCTTGGAGGCGCTCACGGGCGACAAAATCTCTGTAGGAGCGCCTTTCTTTAACCTGTGTTTCGCGTTTTTAATGGTGCCGCTCTTGGTTGCGATGCCCGTGGGGCAAGCTTTGAGTTGGAAGCGCGGTAATCTTCATGGGGCGGCTCAACGGCTCATGGTTGCGCTGACCTGTGGCCTCTTGGCTCTGCTTGTCAGCTACGCTTGGGCGCGGGGCGGGCCCGTATTTGCACCCTTGGGCGCAGGGCTCGCGATATACATTATGGCCGGCTCACTCGTCGAAGTGACCCAAAGAGTTTTGCTTCAGTCAAACTCTGTCTCTTCAGCTTTTGGTCGTTTGAAGGGACTACCCTTGGCGGCTTGGGCAACCACATGTGCTCATTTTGGACTTGGCGTCACCCTTCTCGGACTTGCCGCCAGCGGATGGGGCGTCGAGAGCATAACCAGCATGCGCTTAGGCCAGCCGACGCAGGTCGGTCCCTATGAGTTGACGATGCAGAGCGTTGCCTCGCGTGACGGCCCGAATTACAGCGAGGCTTTTGCCACTATCAGCGTCCGTTCTGCAGGCTTTGAAGTGGCGCGCGTCGAGCCAGCTAAACGAAGTTATCCTGCGCGCAGCATGGGTACCACGAAGGCGGGCATCGCGACGCTTAATCTGGGTCAGATTTATGTAAGCATGGCAGAT
>JANXSV010000029.1 GCA_025356505.1 Methylovirgula sp. | reverse complement strand
GCATAGCGCAGGCTGCGCAAAAGCCGCATCGTGCCGCGCGCTATTTTCAGTGCGGTTTCCGATTGGCGGCCATCTTGCGAAAGCAGCGACATTTAGGCTTTTGCATCCTCCAGAATCATCTGCGCACCTTTTTCGCCGATCATAATGCTCGGTGCATTGGTGTTTCCTGAAACAATGTGCGGCATGACCGAGGCATCGACAATGCGCAACCCGCGTAAACCATTTACCCGTAGCCGCTCGTCGACAACGGCCATAACATCGTCAGCGCGCCCCATTTTAGCAGTGCCGACGGGGTGAAAAATCGTCGAGCCGATGTCGCCCGCCGCTTTGATCAGTTGCTCTTCGGTCTGGGCTGCAAGGCCGGGGCGAAATTCTTCAGGGCTGAACGGCGCCATGCTCGGGGCGGCCATCAGTTTGCGCGCCAGCCTTATGCTGTCTGCCGCAACGTGCCGGTCACTTTCCGTTGAAAGATAATTGGGCGAAATTCTCGGCGCATCGACGCTCCGGTTGCTGGCGAGATGGACACTGCCTCTGCTGGTAGGGCGCAGATTGCAAACGCTCACCGTTACCGCTGCAAATTTATGCAGCGGATCTCCAAAAGCATCCAGCGACAAAGGCTGTACGTGAAACTGCACATTTGGCGTGTCAAATTCCGCGCTGGTACGCGTAAAGATGCCGAGTTGCGAAGGTGCCATGGTCATCGGGCCGCGGCGGAACAGGGCATAATCCCACCCCATTTTTGCGCGCTTAAACAGGTTTTGATAATCAACATTCAGCGTTTGGGCGTTCTGCACTTTGAACATCGGGCGAAGTTGCAGATGATCCTGCAAATTTTCGCCAACACCCGCCAAGGCGTGCATCACCTCAATTCCGTGCGCTTTCAAAACATCGGGACGGCCTATGCCGGACAGTTCAAGCAATTTTGGCGTATTGATCGAACCGGCGCTTAAAATCACTTCGGCGCGTGCTTTCGCAGTGACACTTTCACCATTGCGGCTGTAGCGCACGCCGGTGACGCGGCCCGCTTCCATGAGCAACTTGTCCACCATCACGCCCGTGAGCAGTTGCAGGTTTTTTCGTGTCTTCAGCGCAGGCTTGAGAAAGCCACGCGCCGCGCTCCAGCGCCTTCCGGTTTTTTGGGTGACCTGAAAATAGCTGGAGCCTTCGTTGGTGCCGGTGTTGAAATCTTCAACCTTTGGAATGCCGATTTCTTCGGCCGCATCGCGAACCTTGGCCAAGATTGGCCAAAAAATTCGCGGGCCTTCAACACGCAGGTCACCGCCAGCTCCATGAAAATCATTTGCGCCATCAATATGGTCTTCGCTCTTTTTGAACAGCGGCAGCACATCGTCCCAGCCCCAACCCGAGAGGCCGAGTTGCCGCCAATGATCATAGTCCGCTGCTTGGCCACGCATGTAGATCATCGCATTGATGGACGATGAGCCACCAATCACTTTGCCGCGCGGGTAATTTATGGAGCGTCCGTTGAGGCCAGCGTCCGGATGCGTCTTATACATCCAGTCGGCGCGAGGATTTCCCAGCGCAAACAAATATCCAACCGGAATATGATACCAGATCCAATTATCGTTTCCACCTGCTTCCAAAAGCAAAACCCGTGTTTGCGGGTTGGCCGAGAGCCGGTTTGCCAGCACACAGCCCGCCGATCCTGCCCCGATGATGATGTAATCAAACTCGTCCATGAAGCCTCAGAAGTTAAACAAGATAGGCGCGGCAGGCTTAAGCATTTGCGGTAAACCCGCCTGCACATAGATTACGCTGTCGCAAGCCGCAGCCATCATTTGATTGAGCTTGCCCTGAGCATCGCGAAACTTGCGTGTGAGCGCATGAGTTGGCACAGTCCCATGGCCAAGCTCATTCGACACGAAAACCACCGGCCCTGCGAGGCTGGAAACCGCCGCTGCCAATATGCCGGACTGCTGTTCGATATCGCGATCAGCCATCATCACATTAGACAGCCAAAGCGTCAGACAGTCCACCACGACAATATGTGCAGGACTGCTGTTTGCAATGATGGCCGCTGCCAGTTCGAGAGGTTCTTCGACCAGCGCCCATTCTGGAC
>JANXSV010000018.1 GCA_025356505.1 Methylovirgula sp. | reverse complement strand
GTACAACCAAGCCGGAACGCCCTTGGTCACTGTTACTACGAGCCAGAACCTACTGGATCAAACTTTTACAGTAACATTGCAGCAATCCACCGCTTCCACCCCATTTCAAGCCACCAAACTCCCATTACTCATCCCAATTAGGGTGGGCCTAGTGGGAGAAGAGGGTGACATAAATTTTACTCTAAAAGCCACTTCTAAATCCGAGCCAACGTCAGATCATTTGATCGAACTAGACGAGATGTCCCAGACGCTCACATTTTCAAATGTAAGGCAACCGGCAGTTTTATCAGCGTTCAGGGGATTTTCTGCTCCGGTAAATGTGGCATTTGAGCAAACAGACACAGACTTTCTATTATTAGCTAAAAAAGACAGCGATTCGTTCAATCGATGGCAGGCAATTCAAAATTTCGCAATGCGCGTGCTGAAAGCGGATAGCATAGCGGGCAACGCGAGCGAGAGTTCTCAGTTGGCTCAAGCCTTCAATCAGTTGCTCGATCAAGCTGAGAGAGATCCCGCTTACGCGGCTCTCTTGTTGACTCTACCAGGTGAAATGGACGTGGCTCGTGACATTGCACACGATGTTAATCCAGAGGCAATCCGGTTTTCACGGGAGAGCCTTCGCTCGTCGATAGCCTCTCACATCTACGTCAAAGCGACAGAAATTTATCATCGCCTAAATGTATCTAGTTCTTTCCAGACCGATGCGCGCAGCGCAGGATTGCGAGCATTGGCGGCCACGGTTCTTGATTATCTTTTGGCGTCGGGAGCACCTGAGGCTTTGGAATTGGCGAAACAGCAGTTCTACAATTCAACCAATATGACCGACCGAATGTCGGCTCTGATTGCTCTAGCGGCACGACAAGGTGATGACCGCGAGGAAGTGTTCGCAGCGTTTTATGATAAATACAAACATGAACCCCTCGTTATCGATAAGTGGTTAGCGGCTCAAGCAGCTATCGGTGAAAATTCCACGCTGGGTCGTGTTAAACAACTTTGTGCTCATGCAGCGTTTTCAATTACAAATCCAAACCGCGTCCGCGCATTGGTTGGTACATTTGCGATGGGTAATATAAGCCAGTTCAATCGGGCAGATGGCGAGGGCTATAGATTCGTAATAGATGTTGTAAAACGGCTCGATCCCGTAAATCCTCAAGTAGCGTCGAGATTGCTCACTTCTTTCAGAGCGTGGCGCAGTTTCGAACCACTACGTCAGTCGCATGCAAAGGCTGCATTGGAAAGTCTTGCATTCAATGTTTCCCTTTCTTCCGACGTCCTCGACATTGTGACGCGATCATTGGCGTGAAAAATGACTCGGCATGCGGTCCCTGTCGCGAGAAATACGCGCGTACCGAGTATTATTACGAATAATTTAGTTAATGGTTTTTTAGACTCTAGACAAACGCTGCCCATGAGATTCAGATGAAACTGATTCGGAACACGCGGCTACGGTTCCTAACTCTGTTTTTAACTGGAGATGCATATGGCGCGTGCAAACGCAGCCGATAAAGATTTATATGATAATTTTGCTCCAATAAACGAGCGAAACGCAGAAACTTTACGCACTTCGAAGTTCTGGACCACACCGCAGAAGCAACCTTGGACGAAACCTGCTCAAAGTTTTCTTCTAAAATTGGAGCCGTGGCTTGCACGAGCCGTTCCAATACTCATTTCCATATTCCTCACAACCCTAGGGCTTTCAGCCGCAGTTCAAGCGCTGTCTGAACGGGACAGAATTATGCTAACTGCTTTCCATGAGGTCGAGCTCGATCATCTGCTCGTTGCACTTCGCGTTGAGCATAGCAGGCGTTCTGATACGCCTAAACAAATTGCTGAACACTTTTCCGAACTGGTGCCCTCGCAAGTTCTTATGCAGTCGCGACACGTATTTTTGATTGATGTGTACGGAAAAGTGTTGGCCGAGCGGGCATACACGCCCTCAAACTTACCTTCCATCGACCAAGTAATCGGCCCAAACCAGGCCGTTACAATCTTTGCCGAACAGGCTGGCGTAATGAACATCCTGCTTCCAAATGGCAGACGGGCTTTTGTAGCAGCACGAACCGTCGCCGACAGCGACCTTCAAATTTTAACTCTTGCCCCACTAGATGACATTCTGGAAAACTGGTTCCAAAGCACATTGAAACAAAGCCTATTACTGGTTTCGGTCGCTGTTCTTCTCGGCATTGTCGCGGCAGCGTATTTTTGGCAGTCCGGCAAAGCTAGAGAATCTGAACTCGTTTGTGACGCAATTCGGGTGCGCATAGAAACCGCACTCAATCGTGGCAAGTGCGGACTCTGGGACTGGGACGTGGCGCGCGGCCAAGTTTATTGGTCGCAATCCATGTTTGAAATCTTAGGCTTAGAGCCGCGTACCACTTCTCTAACGGTGGGTGAATTGCGAGATATCATGCATCCCGGCGATGCAAATTTGACAAATATTGCTCTTGCCATTGCGGAAGAATCCAAAAGCACCATCGACCACGTCTTCAGGATGAAAAATTCTGACGGAAATTGGCTTTGGCTGAGAATGCGCGCTGAAGTTGTGAGTAGTCCGGAGTCAGGCAATAAGCACGTCGTGGGAATAGCGATGGATATTTCGGAAGAGAAAAATCACAGAGACAGTTCGCACATTGCCGACCTCAGGCTCCGGGATGCGATCGATTCAATTTCTGAAGCATTCGTATTATGGGATGCAGATAATCGTTTAGCTATGTGTAACGCCAAGTTTCGCCGACTCCACCAAATCCCCAAGGGCAACCAGTGCCTTGGTCTCAAATATGAAGAGTTCATGTTGCTTGGAACCCCACCTGCGATTCAAAACCCCGTCAATTTTGACACGCAGAAATTAAAATCTGCGAGGACGTACGAAGCCCAGCTAGATGATGGGCGTTGGTTGCAAATAAACGAACGTCGAACCAGCGACGGGGGATACGTTTCGGTGGGAACTGACATAACCAAACTTAAAGACCACGAACAGCAGCTGACAAAGTCTGAAGCACGTCTACTCGGGACTGTCTCTGACCTGCGCAGATCGCGCCAAACCCTCGAGAAACAGGCTCAACAGCTTGCCGAACTTGCCGAACTCTATTTGGAACAAAAAGCTCATGCCGAAGCAGCCAACACCACCAAGGCCCGCTTCTTGGCTAATATGAGCCACGAACTTCGCACTCCCCTGAACGCGATTATTGGTTTTTCAGAAATGATGAACCACGAAACTTTTGGGCCTTTGGGGCATGAAAAGTATGTCGACTACACCCGCAGCATCAACGCAAGTGGCAGTTACCTTCTCACAGTAATTTCAGATGTCCTTGAAATGTCGAGGTTAGACTCGGGCGACGTCACCATCGAACGCAAAATTACCGAAGTGAAATCACTATTTCTCCGACTTTCACAGCAGTTTCAACATGTAGCCGATGTAAAAAGCATAAGTCTTAGCTTCGACTGTGCGCATGCTGGTGAAATCTACGCTGACCCCGCAGCGCTTGAAAACTCGATGGGACCACTCGTGCACAATGCCATCAAATTCACTCCGGAAGGCGGAACGGTTAAAATCTCAGCCGAGATTCTAAATGGTGGCCTCGTATTGACCGTTGAAGATAACGGTATCGGAATTTCTCAACGGGCACTCAAACAGTTATGCAAGCCTTTTGAACAGGGTGATGCCCAGCTAACCAATGGCATGAAAGGTTCCGGACTTGGCCTGGCAATTTCGAAGTCATTTGTCGAGCTTCATGGCGGAACAATTGAGATAGAGTCTGAATTGCACTTCGGTACGAAAATTACGCTAAACATTCCCAATGTTGGGGCAGAGTCTCAACAGACCTTTTTAGCCTGTCCCCCTATCTGTATACCAGCCAACAAAGTCCATGCTGTGTCTTAAATCGCTACTCAGGTGCCGTTTTCGATCGCGCATAGTTATAACGACGAATTTTATCGCTATCGATCATGCCAGATCCGTCTGTGTCCACATCGGCAAACCACTTCGCGCGCGAATTAAGAAATTCTTGTTTGGAGATATGTTTAAGCTTACCCGAGTCCATATCTTCCCAACGTTTCGACTGAGATGTTCGTAGTTT
>JANXSV010000011.1 GCA_025356505.1 Methylovirgula sp. | reverse complement strand
ACGCAAGGCCGGAAGCCAAGGCGATGCGCGGCGTGGCAAAGTAGAGCGAAGCAATGACCGCCAGAACAAAGCCGACAGCGACGAGCTTGCGCGCGGTTGCGGGCCCATAGCGGCGGTTGGTCAAATCGGTGATGAGGTAGGACACCGGAAAGGTAAATGCACCCCAGGTGAGGTTATCCTGCATATCCCAATGAGCGAAGGGAATTTGCACGAGAATATTTGAAGCGACCACGATGAGCGTGGTGGCCAATACGGGTAGGAGAAGCGGCTTCAGTTGGTACATGGGAAGTCCTAGCATGGTGACGTGCCCTCTGAGGCACAAAAAACGCGGCGAGTGTGCGCCGCGTTGGTGGAGTGAGATGACTTGCGCCGTGAACCGCCTATATGGAGCCGCAAGCGAAGGCCCTGGCAACAGATAGACTACAGTTTATGCTGCAACGGTTGCTGCCAGTTTCTTGGCTATGTCGCGCTTGAGGGAAACGGCGTTTGGAGCCAGTTCGGTTTCGCGTGCCTTGGTCAGGAAGGCATCCAGACCGCCGCGGTGTTCAACCGAGCGCAGCGCAGCAGCAGAAACGCGCAGGCGCACTGAGCGGCCCAATGCATCAGAAATCAACGTGACATTGCACAGATTTGGCAAGAAACGATGCTTGGTCTTGATGTTCGAATGGCTGACACGATGGCCAACCTGCACACCAATGCCGGTCAAATCACAACGACGGGCCATATTCATATTCCTTTATTGTCAGGCGCAAGCCTGAAGCGATGTTTTGACAACAAAACACATGACCGGGGTGGATATATATCCATCTCAGCGCCATGCCTTCGAATTCATGGCTAGCCTATAATTTAGCACGGGCGCGGCGTCAAGCTTTGTCTGGCCTTGGACGTCCCGCCGATGCGCTCAAATATAGTACATCATCTGATCGTCGTCGATGTCTGCAAGGTCACGCATTTCCGCCAGAGAGCGATGATCGAGCACGCGGGCGATGGAATTGCGCACGTCGATCATCATCAGGCGGACACTGCACTTGGATTCGGTGGGGCAGTCCGCACACCGGCGATAGAAGCCCTTGCTGGCACAGGGGAGCGGCGCGAGAGGGCCGTCGAGTGTGCGAATGATCTGCCCGACCATGATTTGTGAGGCCGGAATGGCAAGCACATAGCCGCCGCCGCGGCCCTTTTTAGACTGAACCAAACCGGCATTGCGCAGCTCGCCCAGAATAGCATCGAGAAATTTTTTCGGGATGGCATTGGTCGCGGCAATATGGCTGACAAGCGACGGGGTGCCAACAGGGCGTCCGGCAAGGTGCACCATGGCCTTGAGCCCGTATTTTCCTTTGTTTGTCAGCATGATGAGGGTCGAAGCGGCGGGAGGAACATGAGCTTATCACGTATCAGTCTGCCCGCTTGCAGTCTAGCAATATAGTAGAAAGAGTATGAGCGCGCGGTTAGTTTTCGAAACTCGAAACTTGCGCCGCACCATTGACGCCTTGCGACAATATCAAGCTAATGCCTGCATCGGTCGCGCCACGCGCGCATCTCATTCACCAAAGGAAATGCCTCGATGCGGTTAAGCTGGAATGAAATTCGCGCCAGAGCCGCACAGTTTTCGAGCGCATGGGCAGCCGCCAAATATGAGAAGGGCGAAACGCAAAGCTTTTACAATGATTTTTTCGATGTCTTTGGCATGCAGCGGCGCAAGGTGGCCAGCTTTGAAGAACCTGTCAAAAAGCTTGGTGAGAAGCAGGGCTTCATTGATCTGTTCTGGAAAGGCGTTTTGCTGGTTGAGCATAAGAGTGCCGGACGCGACCTGAAAAAAGCCAAAACGCAGGCGCTGGATTATTTCCCCGGCCTTAAAGATGCGGAATTGCCGCGCTATATCCTGCTTTCAGACTTCCAGACCTTTGAGCTTTACGACCTAGAGGAAGGCACAGAAACCCGCTTCCCTTTGGCAGAGCTTCACAAAAACATCGAAGCCTTTGGCTTCATTCTTGGCGTGCAAAAGCGGACGTTTAAAGATCAAGACCCTGTAAACGTTGAAGCCGCGGCGCTTATGGGCAGGCTGCATGATGCGCTCAAAGCCTCGGGCTATGATGGCGATGATCTGGAGCGCTTGTTGGTGCGGCTGGTGTTCTGCTTGTTTGCGGACGATACGGGCATTTTCCCCGAACGGAATATGTTTCTCGATCTCATAAACGAGCGCACAAACATTGACGGTGCAGACACTGGCCAATGGCTCGCCAAGCTGTTTGATGTGCTCAACAAGCCGCAAGACAAGCGCCAGACCACGCTGGACGAAAGCCTGGCGGCCTTTCCCTATATCAACGGCGACCTGTTCAAGGAGCGCTTGCCGATTGCGGATTTTGACAGTGCCATGCGGGCTTTGCTCATTGAAGCCTGCGAATTCAAATGGGATGCGATTTCGCCGGCCATTTTCGGTTCGCTGTTTCAATCGGTTATGAATGCAAAGGAGCGCCGCGCTTCGGGGGCGCATTACACCACTGAAAAGAATATCCTCAAGGTGATACAGCCGCTGTTTCTGGACGATTTGCGGCAAGAATTTGCCAGTGCAAAGGCACGCAGAGGAACGCCGCGCAACACCGCCCTCAAAGCCCTGCACGACAAGCTCAGTACCTTGACCTTTTTCGATCCGGCCTGCGGGTGCGGCAATTTTCTCATCATCGCCTATCGGGAATTGCGGGCGCTGGAACTTGAGTTGTTGAAAGAGATTCACCCCACGGGCCAGCGCGTACTGGACGTGGCAAGCCTGTCCAAAATTGACGTCAACCAGTTTTACGGCATTGAGATTGGCGAGTTTCCAGCGCGCATCGCCGAGGTGGCTTTGTGGATGATGGATCACATCATGAACAATCGCCTCAGCCTTGAATTTGGCGAAGCC
>JANXSV010000420.1 GCA_025356505.1 Methylovirgula sp. | reverse complement strand
ATTTCGGGCTCACGGTGATGGTTCTCGTGGTGTTTCGGATTTTGTGGGGTTTTTTCGGCGGGTCAACCAGCCGGTTTTCGGCTTTCGTTGCCTCCCCCGGCACGGCCATATCCTATCTGCTCGACAAACAGCGTTCCGGCGTGAAACGGTATCTGGGCCATAATCCAGCCGGTGGTTTGATGATTGTCACCTTGCTGGTATTCCTCATGATACAGACCGCAACAGGGATGGTCGCCAGCGACGGGCTGGATGCCAATGGCCCCTTTGCTGACACCGTTCTGCCGTGGATTTCAACCATTGGCGACACAGTGCATAAGGTGAGCGTTTACGCGCTCTGGGCGTTTGTCGCGGTGCATATTTCAACCAATGTGTGGGCACAATATCACGGCGAGCCGCTCATTTCGGCGATGGTCACCGGGGAGAAGCCCGCAGACGATTATGCTGACGCAAGCTTCGCCCGCGCAGGCCAGGCTTGGGTTGCACTGGCGTGTTTGGTTGTGGCCGCAGTCAGCGTCGTCGGAATTGTCGGGGTTTACGGCGCGGCGCTGTGAGCGCTTCGCTCACTTGTCAAGCGCGGCGCTGTAAGCGCTTCGCTCGTTTAGTCAACGTCCTCAATGGTTTCGTTAGCTTTTCCGCTGATGCGGTGAGAAAGCGAGGCCTCGACGAAATCATCAATGTCGCCGTCCAAAACATCAGACGGGCTCTGGCTGGTGTGGCCAGTGCGCAGGTCTTTGACCATTTGATAGGGCTGGAGCACGTACGAGCGAATTTGGTGGCCCCAACCGATCTCGGTTTTGGCGGCAGCCTCTGCATTGGCTTTTTCTTCGCGCTTTTTAAGTTCCATCTCGTAAATGCGCGCGCGGAGCATATCCCACGCCATAGCTTTGTTCTGATGTTGAGAACGGCCGTTCTGACAGGCGACAACGATTCCGGTCGGGTTATGGGTGATACGCACAGCGGAATCGGTCGTGTTGACATGCTGTCCGCCCGCACCTGACGAGCGGTAGGTGTCGATACGACAATCCGATTCCTTGATGTCGACGACGATACGGTCATCAATCACAGGATAGACCCAGACCGAGGCAAAGCTGGTGTGGCGGCGCGCATTCGAGTCAAAGGGTGAAATCCGCACGAGGCGATGTACGCCGCTTTCGGTCTTCAGCCAGCCATAGGCGTTATGGCCTTTAATGAGCAAGGTTGCGCCTTTGATGCCGGCTTCATCTCCAGATGTTTCTTCGACGATTTCAACCTTGAATTTACGGCGCTCACCCCAGCGGCCATACATGCGATAAAGGATACGCGCCCAATCGCAGCTTTCCGTGCCACCGGCACCTGAATGTATTTCGACATAGGCATCATTGCCGTCGGCCTCGCCTGAAAGCATGGCTTCAACCTGTCGACGCTCGGCTTCGGTTTTGATGGTGCGAAGCTGCGCAAGGCCCTCATCTTCGGTGGCGACATCGCCTTCAATTTCACCCAGTTCGATCAGAGTGAGCGCATCTTCAAGACCGCCCTCAAGCGATTTGAGCGAATTGATACCATCCTCAAGCAAGGTTCGCTCACGCATCAGCACTTGTGCGGCGGCGGCATCATTCCAGAATTCAGGGTTTTCAGATTGGGCGTTTAGCTCTGCGAGACGACGTGTGGCTGCATCGACGTCAAAGATGCCTCCTTAGCAGCCCGACGGACTGCTTGATCTGTTCGTTGAGCGCTTCAGCTTCAGCGCGCATGGGTTTCGTTCCTTTGATATGAGTGGCGGGTGTAGCGGGTTAGTGCGCAGCAAACAAGCTTAATACAGACCGCCGGTGCCCGAACCGACCGACGAATCAGACCCGCCGCCGCCCGATGCGGCAACACCGCAATCGCCACTACATTGCATGGAGTCCGGCGGCGCGGTTCCCGGTTTGAAGGCTTCAAGAATGGCCCCTGCTCCGTTTGAACGCAGTCCGGTTTTCACATCGACGCTGATCAGCTTGATATTGGCCGGAACGCGAAACGGCACATCAGGCTTGTCCTTGAGCGCCATCGTCATGAAATCACGAAAAATCGGCGCAGTGTAGGTCGCTGCCTGAGCCGAGTCGCCCAAAGAGCGCGGCAGATCGTAGCCCATGAACACACCAACGGTGAGATCCGGCGAATATCCGACAAACCACAAATCCTTGGCGTCGTTGGTGGTGCCGGTTTTACCGGCGAGATGCTTGCCGACGGCCTTAATGGAAACGCCGGTGCCGCGCTGAATCACGCCTTCCATGATCGATGTGATCTGATAAGCGGTGAGCGGATCGAGAACCTGTTCACGCTTGTCGATCAGGCGCGGCTCGTTTTGATTGTCCCATTTGGCGGCGTCGCAGCCTTCACAGAGGCGTTCATCATGCTTGTAGATGTTTTTGCCGAAGCGATCTTGAATACGATCAATCAGGGTTGGCTTAATGCGGCGTCCGCCGTTGGCCAACATGGAATAGGCCGTTGTCATGCGCATGAGTGTTGTTTCACCCGCGCCGAGCGACATCGACAGCACCGGCAACATATCATCATAAATCCCGAAGCGCTTGGCATATTCCACGATGAGCGGCATGCCGATATCTTTAGCAAGACGCACGGTCATCAGGTTGATCGAATGCTCAATTCCATAGCGCAAGGTGTGCAGACCGCCGGATTTGCCCTCAAAATTTTCCGGACTCCAAATGCCGAGGCCATTGCCCTGATCGATTTCGATCGGCGCATCAAGGATCTGGCTTGAAGGCGTGTAACCGTTGTCGAGCGCGGTGGCGTAGACAAATGGCTTGAACGAGGAGCCAGGCTGCCGCTTGGCCTGCGTGGCGCGGTTAAACTCCGATTGGTCAAATGAGAAGCCGCCGACCATGGCGAAAACACGGCCGGTAAAGGGGTCCATCGCGGTGATGGCGCCTGAAACCTCAGGAATCTGGCGCAAGCGAAATTGGCCAGATTTGGCATCGAGCGGTTCCACATAAACCACA
>JANXSV010000400.1 GCA_025356505.1 Methylovirgula sp. | reverse complement strand
CCGCCACATTTCTGGGCTCTGGCGTTGGTGAAATCCGCCGATTATGCAGCCGCCCAAATCCCGATGATGCCCAATGTTAAGGGGCCGGACCACACCCGCTTAGAGATCCTGCTTTACACATTGGTGCTGGCACCCGTCGGCTTGTTACCGTATTTCATGGGCTTCGGCGGAGTGGCTTATGGCATCACCGCTGCGCTGGGCGGAGTTGCTATGCTGGTGATGGCATGGCGGGTCTACACGATCCGCACAACTGCCCAAGCAAATAAGGTTGCTATGCAATTGTTTGGTGGCTCCATTTTCTATCTGTTTGCGCTCTATGCCGTGCTCTTGATTGAGCGCGCTGCGGCCCTACTGATTTATTAGCCTGAAAGGCTTGGTTCAATGTCACAGAAATTGCCAGATCGTATCCGCCTCACCCCTGAGCAAGAAAAAGCCCGCCGCGCCCGCAACATCGCCATTGCGCTAACGGTCGGCTTTCTGGTGATTGTGTTTTACGTCGTCACCATCATCAAGCTTGGGCCGGGCATGTTCCATGGAGAGGGAAATTGAGCAAGGCACCGCGCAATACTGCAATTCTCGTCGCTGTGTTTGTTTCGGTCATGGTCGGCATGGCCTACGCTGCCGTGCCGCTTTACAAAGCTTTCTGCAAGGCGACGGGCTATAATGGCACGACGCAGGTTGCCGCTGCGGCGGCTAAGACCCTCGGCTCGCGTGAAGTCACGGTTCGATTCGATACTAATGTCGCCCCCGGTTTGGCTTGGACCTTCGAATCAGAAGTGCCAGCGATAACACTTGTTCCGGGCAAGACAGCGACGGTGTTTTTCAAGGTAAAAAACTTGAGCGATAAAGAGGTGCTTGCCACTGCAGCCTATAATGTGTCGCCAGACCAGATGGGCAGCTATTTCGACAAGATCAGCTGCTTCTGTTTTTCCGAACAGAAGCTCGGGCCGCACGAAACCGCGGATTATCCGGTGGTGTTTTTCCTCGATCCGGCAATGGAAAAAGATGAAATGACCAAGAGCGTTGAAAGCGTGACACTTTCATACACATTTTTCGCTTCGAAGTTGCCGACGAAGCCCTTAGCTTTAAAATGAATATGGCGTTGCTTATGCTTGACGTTCGCCGTCGAAACAGGGCAAATGACACGAATATCTTATCTGACCCACAAGATTGCAGACTTTGAGGACTTAAAATGGCTGATACACACGCCGGACCAAACCACGACTACCACTTGGTTAATCCAAGCCCTTGGCCGCTCGTTGGCTCGATCAGCGCGTTTGTGACTGCTGTCGGCGGCATCATGTGGATGAAGGGCCTTGCGCTGGGCGGTCTAAAGCTTGGAGCATTTCTTTTTGGAGCCGGCTTTATTGGTATCCTCTATGTGATGATTGCATGGTGGACAGATGTCGTGCACGAGGCTGAAAACGGTGATCACACGCCGGTTGTGCAGATCAGCCATCGCTATGGAATGATTTTGTTTATCGCGTCCGAAGTCATGTTCTTCGTCGCGTGGTTTTGGGCCTTTTTTGACGCAAGCCTGTTTTTCAACGAAACGAAGGAATATGCCCGCGTCGCCTTTACCGGCGGCGTCTGGCCACCAAAGGGCATAGAAGTTGTGGATCCGTGGAACCTTCCGCTGCTCAATACTCTGCTGCTGCTCACATCCGGCACCACTGTCACATGGGCGCATCACGCGCTTCTGCAAAATGACCGCAAGGGATTGATCCAGGGCCTCATCCTCACAATCGTTCTTGGCGCGGTATTCAGCTGTGTTCAGGCCTATGAATATGCCCACGCACCCTTCGCCTTTAAGGGTTCGATTTTCGGTGCCACCTTCTTCATGGCCACCGGTTTCCACGGGTTCCACGTGTTGATCGGCACTATTTTCCTGCTGGTTTGTCTCATCCGGGCCAATGCGGGCCAGTTTACCCCGCGCCAGCATCTCGGCTTTGAATTCGCAGCTTGGTACTGGCACTTTGTCGACGTGGTTTGGCTCTTCCTGTTTTCCTGCATTTACGTCTGGTCTTCGGTCGGCGCTTCCATCGAAGGCTAGTTCTATCTTTGGTGTTAAAAGGGCGGCTCCCATGCCGCCTTTTTCGTTGGACCATGCCGCATGCGCAGTGATTATCCCCCGATTTCTCCTTACAGCACCGGCCTTGCCTGCCAGTGCCCACGCTGCGGTCAGGGCAAGCTTTATGACGGCTTCATCACGGTGCGGCCCAAATGCGAGGTTTGCGGGCTCGACCTGGCATTTGCTGATGCGGGTGACGGTCCTGCTGTATTCGTGATGTTAATCGCCGGTGGCATCGTTTTGGGGATAACATTATGGATTGGCGCAACATATGATCCGCCAACATGGCTGCTATTGCTGATCATGCTGCCTATTACGCTTGGCGTTTGCCTTGGTCTGTTACGGCCACTCAAAAGCCTGCTGGTCTCTCTGCAATATCGCAACAAAGCGGAACAGGGCCGCCTTGAGCCGTGAGCGGCGCAAAAAGCTTGAGCGCGAAGCTGCTCGGACCCACGGTTGC
>JANXSV010000423.1 GCA_025356505.1 Methylovirgula sp. | reverse complement strand
GATGGTGATTTCTGCTGATTTGCGGCTCGATGTGTTACAGCGGGAAATTGAAGAAAGCGCCATTCTTACCATTGCACGCCGACAGCCTATGGCTGTGGATTTGCGCGAAACCGTCGCCGCGATCAGAGTTTCCGGCGATCTCGAGCGGGTCGGCGATTTGGCGAAGAATGTGGCAAAGCGCGCGCTGAAAATCGCACGTGAAAAGCGCCCGCAAATACCTCGCGCCATTGTAGGCATTCGCCATATGAACGACATGGCTGCTTTGATGATGAAGGATGTGCTGGACGCTTATGCCCAGCGCGATGAAAAGCTCGCGCGTTCTGTGTGGGAGCGCGACGGCGAGCTTGATGCGCTTGAAGACTCGGTGTTCCGGGACCTGCTGACATTCATGATGGAGGACCCGCGCAACATCACCCTGTGCACGCACTTGTTGTTTTGTGCCAAAAACATCGAACGTATTGGCGACCATGCCACAAATGTTGCCGAAACTGTCGTCTATTTGGTCACGGGCGAGACACTGCCGTTCGACAGGCCAAAAGGCATTCAGGCGTAAAATCTAGGAAACTACAGCGGCGCCTGATGTTGCGAAGAGCTGTGTTGAAGGAACTACAATTATGATCCACCTTAGCACAGCCATAAGCAGCCAGCGCGACTTTGCCGATGGCCCGCTTTCCGGTTCAAGAAAAACACTTAATGCCGCTGCGCCGCGTGTTCTGGTCGTTGAGGATGAGGCGTCGCTGGCTCTGCTGTTAAGCTATAACCTTGAGGCAGAGGGTTATCAGGTCGAGCGGGCTGAACGCGGTGACGAAGCCGAGCTCAAACTGGCGGAAAATCCGCCGGATCTCGTCATTCTCGACTGGATGCTGCCGGGTGTATCGGGCTTGGAAATCTGCCGCCGGCTGCGTGCGCGCGAAGCCACAAAGACCCTTCCGGTGATTATGCTGACCGCACGCGGGGACGAAGGCGAACGGGTTCGCGGCCTGTCGGTTGGCGCTGATGATTATGTCGTCAAACCATTTTCGGTTCCGGAACTCATGGCCCGCGTTCGCGCCTTGTTGCGGCGCTCAAAACCGGAGCGTGTTGCTTCCCGCTTGGCTGCCGGGGACCTTGATCTCAACCGCGAAACCCACCGCGTCGTGCGCAATGGCCGTGATATTCATCTTGGTCCTACCGAGTTCCGCCTGATCGAATTTTTGATGGAACGGCCGGGCCGCGTGTTTTCGCGCGCGCAACTTTTAGACGGCGTATGGGGCATGTCAGCTGAAATCGATGAGCGGACTGTCGATGTTCACGTGGGTCGCTTGCGCAAGGCCCTTTCGCGCGGGCGTGAACGCGATCCTATCCGCACCGTACGGGGAGCCGGTTATGCGTTTGACGAGACTTTTGGCAAAAGCTAACCAATCTGGCTTGTAAGCGTGGATGTTAGGAACTTCCAGCCCTATGTTTTAGTCAAACCTACACAGGGAGCTTCGCTATGCGCTATCGCCTGCTTGGAAACACCGGTCTTTTCGTATCCGAATTATGCCTCGGCACTATGACATTCGGTAACAGCGGTTTCTGGTCCGTCATGGGGGGCCTGGAACAGGAAAATGTTTCGGCACTGGTGAAACAAGCCTTCGACAGCTGCATAAATTTCTTTGATACGGCCAATGTCTATTCGTTTGGCGAATCTGAAAAGCTGCTCGGCCAAGCCATTAAAGACCTCGGACTTCCGCGCAACGAAATCGTTGTTGCGACAAAATCAACAGGAACGATGGGTCCTCAGCCGAATAATGTTGGCCAGTCGCGGTATCACATTTTCAACGAAGTTGATGCCAGCCTGAAAAGGCTGCAACTCGACCATATTGATCTGTATCAATTGCACGGATTTGATCCGATCACGCCTTTTGAAGAGTCGCTCTCCGCGTTAAATGACCTTGTGCGGATGGGTAAAATTCGGTCCATCGGGCTTTGTAACATGGCCGCTTGGCAAGTCATGAAAGCCCTGGCGGTTTCACGCGCGCATGGTTGGAGCGAGTTTGCCTCTGTGCAGGCCTACTACACCCTCGCCGGGCGGGATCTTGAGCGCGAGATGGTGCCTCTCTTGCAGGATCAGAAGCTCGGCTTGATGGTATGGAGTCCGCTTGCAGGCGGTTTTCTCTCAGGTAAAGTTGCGCGCGACACCGCTCTTACCGAAGGAACGCGGCGCGCAAGCCTCGACTTTCCACCCCTGAATAAGCCACGCGCTTTCGACTGTATTGATGTCATGCGGCCCATTGCAACAGAGCATGGCACTAGCGTAGCCCAAGTGGCTCTGGCGTGGCTGCTTTCGAAAAATTACGTCTCGAGCATTATTATTGGTGCCCGTAACGTTGCGCAGTTGCATGACAACATTGCTTCAACCAAGCTTCATTTGACAGAGGCCAATCTTGCAGCGTTGGAGGCTGTCAGTGCACTGCACAGCGAATATCCCGGCTGGATGATTTCACGACAGGCTGAGTATCGCTTGCCGCCGGCTGAGCGCTGAGCGGCTACTCTGTCTTTCGTCCACCAGAATGATGTCCGGAGATTTCCTCTCCGGCATCTTCTTTAAGCTGCCAGTGAAACAGAACTGAAGCTGCGGAAATCAGCCCAACGACAAAAAATGCTGTGCTGAAATCGCTGATTTGAACCGACAAATCACCGCGACGGCTTTGGAGCACTTCAAGAACAATGGCTGCGGCGGCCACGCCAAAAGAACTCGAGAGCTGCTGTGCCACGCTGGCAAAGCTCGTGGCTTGGCTCATGCGATCCGGCGGGATTTCGGCATAGGCAATTGTATTGAGGCTGGTGAACTGCAGAGAGCGAAAAAATCCGCCAATCAGCAGCAGCGGATATATGATGATGTAGGGCGTGGTTTTGGCGATCAGACCCGTGGCAGCGAGCAAAACAGCGCTCAACAACGCGTTTCCGATCAGGACGCGGCGAAATCCAAATCTTTTCAGAACAAATTTGGCGGCAACCTTCATGGCAAGTGCACCCACTGCAGCCACAAAAGTGAGCGAACCCGATTGGAAGGCGCTTAGGCCGAAGCCCAGTTGCAACATGAGCGGCAGAAGAAACGGAACTGCACCAATCCCAATTCGAAATAGTGTCCCACCCACAATCGCAGTGCGATAGGTGGCAATTTTGAGCAAAGTAAGGTCAATGACCGGCGCTTTTACCCGGCGTGCATGGATCACATAAAAGATTAGCAAGAGAAGCCCGGTGGCAATGAGGCCGATGACCTGGTTTTCAGGTAGAAAATCCCGGCCGATGATTGTGACGCCGAAAACCAGCGTGGCCATGCCTATTCCTGTCAGCAGCAGACCGATAAAATCAAGAGGTTGCCGGGTCTCGTCGCGCATATCGGGGATGAAAGCGGTAGCCAGGCCGATGCCGAGCAGGCCGATCGGCACATTGATCCAGAAAATCCATCGCCAGTGGAAATAGGTGGTGATGAAACCGCCGACGAGCGGGCCAACAACAGGACCGATGAGCGCTGGTGTGGTTAGCCAGGCCATAGCACCCACGAGTTCGCGCTTTGGAATGGATCGCAACACGACAAGGCGGCCGACCGGCACCATCATCGCGCCACCAAAACCCTGAAGGATACGCGCAGCCACAAAACCAGCCAGTGTATCGGAAAACGCGCAGGCGATAGAGCCAAGTGTAAAAACCCCGATTGCCGCACGAAAAACAGTGCGCGAACCGAAACGGTCGGCGCACCAGCCGCTAAGGGGGATGAATACCGCGAGACTAAGAAGGTAGGCTGTGAAGGCCAGTTTCAGCGCGATCGGATCCTGGTGCAAATCCACTGCGATGGCAGGCAGCGAAGTGGCAAGTACGGTTCCATCCATGTTTTCAAGGAATAAGGCGCTGGCAACGACCAGCGGGATCACTCTGTTATTTTCG
>JANXSV010000290.1 GCA_025356505.1 Methylovirgula sp. | reverse complement strand
TTTGGCCGTAAAAATGGCAAGGGCTTCTATGACTATCCCACTGGCGGCCAAAAGAAACTGTGGCCGGGCCTTTCGGAGATTGCCGGACACCGCCTTGAAGCCGACACCATCAACAAGGCAGAGCTTAAACTGCGTTTTCTTGCGACAATCGCTCTCGAAGCGGCGCGCTCAGTCGAGCAGGGCGTTATCACCGATGTGCGTGAGGCGGATGTGGGTTCAATCCTCGGCTTCGGCTTCGCGCCCTTCACCGGAGGTGCGCTGTCCTATATCGACGGACTGGGCGTGGCAAAATTTGTCGAACTCTGTCAGGGCTTGGCGGCACGGCACGGGGCAAGATTTGCACCGCCGGAATTGCTACTCGATATGGCGGCAAAGGGAGAGAATTTCTATAGCCGGTTCCCCACATTGAAGGCGGCCTGACAAAAGTCAGGCAAAGCCGTCGCCGGCCCTGCGCGGGGGGCAAGATGCACCTCCGCCAGAGCGCTCCCCCGGTGGGAGGGCGGTTGTAATTCCGCATTGACTCTCAGCTGTTTGTGCTGACGATTGAAAAGAAGTACAAGACCAACGGAGTCGCGCCTTGAGCAGGTCGATCAGCTACTATTTCACTCTCATGAGCCCGTGGGCCTTTCTCGGCCATTCGGAATTTTTGGGGATTGCAAAAAGACACGACATCACCGTGGATTATCGGCCTGTATCGTTGGGAACGGTGTTTCCTGCGACAGGCGGACTTCCCCTCGCCCAGCGAGCCCCCGCGCGGCAGAAATACCGGTTTTTAGAGCTGCAACGCTGGCGTGAAAAGCGCGGTGTCACGCTAAACCTGCGGCCAAAATACTGGCCCCTTGATATTAAGCCCGCTGATCATCTCGTTGTTGCAATAGTCGCTGCGGGCCTCAACCCGGACGCTTTCATCCATGCTGCTTTCAGCGCCTGCTGGTGTGAAGAGCGAAACATCGCCGATGAAACCGAGCTGGCTGCTTTGCTTGCGCAAGTTGGCATCGGCATTGAGGTGCTTCATGCATCAAAGCAGGGCGCAATCGCGCAGATTTATGCCGCCAATGCAGAGCGTGCTATCGCGCAGGATGTTTTCGGTTCCCCCGCCTATGTCCTTGAAGGCGAGGTTTTCTGGGGTCAGGATCGGCTGGAGCTGCTGGAAGACGCCATCGTATCGCGCAGGGCTCCCTATACGCCGCAGGGATAGTCAACCGCGGATGTTTACAACCCCGAATGGTTACTCGGCGGCGCTCTGCCGGTAAGCCATCCACTGCGAAAGTTGCGCCCTTAAAGCCGCTGGTCGCAGCGGTTTATTGAGAATTATCACCCCTCGACTTGCGGCCAATTCGCGGACCTCGACGCTCCGGTCCGCTGTGACCAGCACTGCCGGCAGTGTACTGCCGAAAGCCCAGCGCAATTGCTGAATGGCATCAAGCCCGTCACCATCATCGAGGTGGTAATCCGCTATGACCACGTCCGGCCTCTTGCCCGCGGCTTTCAGCGCTTTGTGGGCGGACTTCAGATCTGCAACTCCGATAGTGACGCAGCCCCAGCCGTTGAGAAGTCCGGCCATTCCTTCCAGAATGCGCGGCTCATTGTCGAGAGCCAGCACGGTCAGGCCCGCCAATGGCTGATGCTTTACGGCAAGGGTAGAATCATTGGACGCGACAACCGGCACCGCGGCCGCGCGTGGAAGCTCGATCGAAAAAGTGGCCCCTTTACCCATATCGGAGCGCAAGGTAAGCTTATGTTCCAAAACCCGACTCATACGTTCGACGATTGAAAGTCCAAGCCCCAGTCCGCTTGCAACCTGTGCAGTTGCTGTCAGACGCTGAAATTCTTTGAAGATGAGCTTTTGGCTGGATGGCGGAATGCCCGGTCCGGTGTCGATGATGTCTACGCGAAGGCGGTTTCGCATCCGTCGCACTCCAACCAGAACCCGTCCTGTGCGCGTATATTTCAGTCCGTTTGAGATCAAATTCTGCAACATCCGGCGCAGAAGTCTCCTGTCCGACCGAACGGTGAGGCTGCACGGCACAAAAGTAAGCTTGAGGCCCTGCTCTTTGGCAAAGGGGGCGAATTCCAGTTCGAGCTGGCGTAGGATGTCGTCAATCCGGAAGGCACTCATCTCCGGTTTCATAGCGCCTGCGTCGAGGCGCGAAATCTCCAGCAAGGCTGCAAGGATCTCCTCTACCGCTTCCAGTGAGGAATCAACGTTTGAGGCCAGGCGCGGCACCTGGCTTCCTGGTTCACTTGCCACCTCGAGCAGGGAGGAGGCGTAGAGCCTCGCAGCATTCAGCGGCTGCAGAATATCATGGCTGGCCGCGGCCAAAAACCGCGTTTTCGAAAGATTGGCTTCGTCAGCCTGGTTTTTAGCCCGCGCCAGTTCCTGGTTGAGCCTTGTCAGCTCCTCGGTGCGCTCGCGCACCCTCTTTTCAAGCGTTTCATTCGCAGAAGCCAGCTCGTCAGCAGCGGTCACTGTTTCTGTTACGTCAGAATATGTTGCCACGAGGCCGCCGTCGGGAAGATGCGCAATCCGTGTTTCGATCACTGCGTTGGTGGCAAGTCGCAACCTGATCGGCTCGGAGCGGTGAAGAAGCATGTCCATGCGGTCGCGGACGTGGCCCTCAACGCTGCCCGGCCCATAAATGCCCATTTCGGCAAGCGTACGCAGAATATCCTCCATTTTAGCACCGACAAAAGCGTGGGAGTGCGGCAGATGGAACTGGTCAAGATATTCACGGTTCCAGGCCACGAGCCGCATTTCATGGTCAAATACGGTGATGCCTTGTCTGGCGTGGTCGAGCGCATGTTGCAGGTGATCACGGCTGTTCTGAATTGCGGTAGAGGTGGCATCCAGCAGTTCCAGCGCGGCGCGTTTGCTGACAGAACGACGGCGCAAGAGCAAAGTCAGCACCAGCCGCGAGGAGGCAGCGCCGATCGCCGACGCCAGCATGGTCTCGGCAAATTTCAGCAGATGGATATCCGCATCGGTTTGAGGATTGGGATCCAGCCTGCGTTCAAGCACAAAATCAGAAAAAGCTTTCCTTGTGCGCTCCTGGCCCAGATAGCGCGCAAGTGTCGCCTGCAGATCCTGAACTGTCACATTGGCTTTACGCAAGCCGTAAACATGGCTGAGCGGTTCGGCATCGACGCCGGTGAAGATGCGCGCTTGCACCTGTTCAATATCGCTCACACGGCGGGTGTATGAAAAGCCGATGAAGGCCAGGACATTGACGCCCAGGCTCCAGAGCACGCCGTGCAGCACCAGTGGAACTTTGAGACCAAACAATGCATTCGGTTTCAGATATTCAACGTTAAACGGCCCCTGATGCAACCAGCCTCCAATATCCAGCGCAGAAGCGTTGAGCGATGGCAGGAACAGTGTGTAAAGCCACATCAGCGCGCCGCAAATCAGCCCGGCTATTGCCCCGCGCGCATTGGCCCGCGACCAGAACAGGCCGCCGAAAAACGCAGGTGCAATTTGCGCAATCGCAGTGAAGGAGAGTGTTCCGATTGAATTGAGCGCAGTCTCTCCGGTGATCTGCAGATAGAGATAGCCAAGACCCAATACAGAAACGATAGCCACACGCCTCACGGTCAAAATTACCGGTGCGAGATCGCTCTGAACCACGGAGATTTCCGGACTGGCGTGACGCCGTCGCCACCCCGCGCGCAGAAGCAGGGGCATGACAAGATCGTTTGAAACCATGATCGACAGCGCCACAGACGCCACAATGACCATGGCCGATGCAGCGGACAGCCCGCCGATCAGCGCAACCAGCACAAAAAAGCTTGAATGAGCCACCAATGGCAAGGCCAGAACGGTAAGGTCGCGGTCAAAACTCTGCACCGGAAAATACCATAATCCGGCAATCGCCAGTGGAATGACAAATAGATTTATCAGCACCAGATACGATGGAAATGCCCATTTCGCCGCGTGGAGGTCACTCAACTCCCGATTTTCGACCACCATGACGTGAAATTGACGGGGCAAAAGGACGACTGCAAAGGCTGAAAGGGTCCCCATTACCAGCCATGTCGTTAGCTCGGGTGGTTTGGCTATCTGGCTCCAGATACGCGGAGAATTCTGCGCATGGCTTATCAAATCGGTAAACCCGTCAAACATCCCGAAGGTAACGAACAGTCCAACCGCCAGAAATGCCAGAAGTTTGACAACGGACTCAGCTGCCACCGCAAGAATGAGCCCGTCCTGATGCTCTGCTGCATCAATACGGCGCGTGCCGAAGGCTACCGCAAACCCGGCCAGAACGACGGCCGCGAGCAACGCCAGATCCGGCACATTGGCTTCATCTGCGGCGTCAAGCGAACCTATAACAGCGATGAGGGAGGAAGAAATCGCCTTTAACTGCAGCGCCACGTAGGGAATAACCCCGACAAGGGCAATCAGAGCCACCAAAGCCGCCACCATTTCAGATTTGCCGAACCGTGCTGCCACGAAATCAGCCGTTGAAGTGATATTTTGCGACTTCGAAAGGCTTATAATGCGCGTTAAGAGGCGTTGACCAAACAAAAATACCAGAATTGGCCCGACATAAATCGGTAAGAAGTCGAATCCGCTGCTCGACGCCACGCCCACAGAACCAAAAAATGTCCAGGATGTGCAATAGACCCCGAGAGAAAGGGCATAGATGACCGAGCGGCCACGCCTGCGCACCCAGCGTTGCCCGCGCGTATCGCCATAATGCGCAACAGCGAACAGCGCGCACAGATACAGCAGCGCTGCAACCAGAACACCCCATGCTGCAATCATGCGTTCACTCTGCTTATTCCTGAATTTTTATTGACACTGCACGTCGATACTTCCGCGATTACAGGCCGATCGCACAAAAAGACCGAAGGACGACAACCTATTTCGCACTTATTCTGTGCCATTATCAATCAGTTTTCTCAAAAATAAGAACGATATATCAGAAGCATAGAGGCACGTTGTGCAAGATCGGCAAGACGAAGTCCGATAGGCTTTGATAATTGTAAACAATGCGTTAAACAAAGTTCGATCGTGTT
>JANXSV010000267.1 GCA_025356505.1 Methylovirgula sp. | reverse complement strand
CGCGATACGACGCTGTCATCGCAACAATCAAGAAAGCGAGGCCGTAGACAACGATGGAATATTTTTGCCATAGCGCGGCGGCGGAATCGCGACGCACATCCTCATCGACTTCGCGGAAAATATCAGACATTTCATAACCTTTAAAATTTCAGGCTTTCGACTAACACGCTCACGCGCTAAAAGCGAGCGTGATGCCTTAGCCTTGGTAGACGACGCGCCCGGCAACCATCGTCAATTTGACCACACCCTGCAATTTTGCCTCGTCAAAAGGCGAATTTTTGGCACGGGAATGCAGCTTCAAAGCATCGACAACATAGGGCTCATCAAGATCGACTCTGATGAGGTCAGCCGGCGCGCCTCTGCTCAGACGGCCTTGAGGTAAGCGCAAAATATCTGCCGGACGCGAAGTCATCGCTTCGAGCATACGCGAGAGGCTCACCTGCCCTGCTGAAACGAGACGCAATGCTGCCGACAGCATAGTTTCAAGGCCGACCGCGCCGAAGGCCGCTTCGGCAAATGGCAAGCGCTTGTTTTCGACATCTTGCGGATTATGATCCGAGCAAATCACATCAATCAGACCCGTGGCCACCGCCTCGACGAGTGCGATGCGTTCATCTTCGGTGACCAGAGGAGGGTTGACTTTGAGAAAGGTGCGATAGCCGCTGACATCGTTTTCATTTAACGTGAGGTGGTTTATAGAAACACCGCAAGTTACTGGTAAACCTTGCTTTTTAGCGCGGGCTATAACCTCCAACCCTTGCAGAGTAGTCACGCTCAGCGCATGGTACCGAACGCCCGTGAGCGCGACAAGCCGCAGATCGCGTTCAAGAATAATAGACTCAGCCTCGCGTGGCATTGCGGGAAGACCCAGGCGCACGGCCCATTCGCCCTCATACATGACCCCTTCGCCAGCCAGGTTCTTATCTTGTGCGAAGTGCATGATAAGTGCATCGAAATCCTTGGCATAGACAAAAGCGCGGCGCATGACACCAGCATTTCCAATGCTGACATGCCCATCAGTGAAAGCGACAGCTCCCGCCTGTTGCAGAAGGCCAATTTCTGAAATTTCGCGACCTTGCAGACTTTTGGTTAGGGCAGCAGCGGGCAGAATGCGCACGAGCGCTTTTTCCTCGGCGCGGCGCTTGAGATAATCGACAATTGCCGGATCGTCCACGGGGGGGGTGGTGTTCGGCATGGAAACGAGCGTTGTGACGCCTCCGCGAACGGCGGCGCGACTGGCAGACGACAAGGTTTCACGATATTCTGCGCCAGGTTCGCCGATAAAGGCCTGCATATCGACTAGGCCTGGAGCAAGCAGATCACCTCTGCAATCGATAACTTGAGCAGCCTTGCCGTGACTGACGCGTGTGACGTGCGGGCCAATATCGGCGATCTTGGCATTTTCGACGTAAAGACCACCACCGGAACCGTCCGGAAAGGACGCGCTTACAAAGAGAGTAGCACTCATGGCTGCGCCACCGCTTGATTGCGGCCCTGTTCAGAAGATGTATCTGGCAGATTTTGCGCAAGCGCCTGCAGCACTGCCATGCGTACAGCAACACCCATTTCCACTTGCTCGCGGATGAGGCTCTGGGCACCATCGGCAACATCGGAGGAAATTTCGACACCACGGTTCATCGGCCCGGGATGCATCACCAGCGCATCGGGCTTTGCCAAGGCCAGACGTTCGGCATTCAAGCCCCAAAAACGGTAATATTCGCGGATAGATGGCACGAAAGCCCCATTCATCCGCTCGCGCTGCAGGCGGAGCATCATAATGATATCCACATCGCGCAGTCCCCGTTCCATGTCGCGGAATATTTCCACGCCTATGGCGGCAATGGAATCCGGGACAAGCGTCGAAGGGCCAATGACGCGGATGCGCGCGCCCAATGTGTTCAACAGGATGATGTTTGAACGGGCCACCCTCGAGTGAAGAATGTCACCGCAAATGGCGATTGTCAGACCCTGGATTTGGCCCTTGTTGCGCCTGATGGTTAGGGCATCCAACAATGCTTGCGTTGGATGTTCATGGGCGCCATCGCCCGCGTTGATGACGGAACAATCGACCTTGCGGGCCAAAAGATGGACGGCTCCGGCAGCCGAATGCCGCACTACGATCAAGTCCGGGCGCATGGCATTCAACGTCATGGCAGTATCGATTAGGGTTTCGCCTTTTTTCAGCGAAGATGTTGCAACGGACATATTCATAACATCGGCACCAAGACGCTTTCCGGCCAGCTCAAACGAGGCCTGTGTCCGTGTGCTACTTTCGAAGAACAGGTTGATCTGGGTGCGGCCGCGCAAAACATCGCGCTTTTTGTCGACTTTGCGCGAGACATCCACGGCCTCATCCGCCAAATCAAGCAGTGCGTTAATGTCGTGGGGGGAAAGACCTTCGATACCGAGAAGGTGACGATGACGAAACAGATGCGGCAGGTGTGTCATAAGCTTGGTCTATAGATAAGACAGAGCTTTCTGGCAAGGCGCGCTTGGAATGCCGCGCACCAACAGACAGGCCCAGATACGAAAAAAGCCCCGCAGCGAACTGCGGGGCTAAAGTGCCGATTATAAATCAGCTTACGATATTAGAAAGAACGGATCGCGCGGAACTGTACGCGGAAGTCGCTCTGGCGAGAATTGTTGCCCGCGCCAACGAACCCTTGTTGCGTACCAGCAACCTTGTAACGGGTGCTGTAGTAAGCTGTGTCCAAACCGAACTCCAAGCCCTTAACCGGGGTCCACTTTGTGACCTGACCGATTGCGAACTGTGTGTAGCCATAAGACGCGTTGTTTGTGGCAACAGCACCAACAGTCGGGATCTTAAAGTTTAAGTAGCTGCCTTCGATTTCAGTCGAAACTGTCGGTGTCCAATTATGCTTGAAGTCACCTAGCAAAGAGTAGCCCGAAGAGGCACCGGAAAAGCCGTTAGATGCATAAACATCTGCCGCGCTATCCTGGAAGCCATTGTAAGAACCGCCGCCGTAACCACCGACGAAACGAGCAGCGCCTTTAGCATAAGCTGCTTGGAACGAGATCGAATCACCAGCAGCAAGCATTGGCAGGTTAATAGAAACGTAACCCATTACGCCGTAGCCAGAGTAGCTCTTGTTGTTGACGCCGTCGTTGAAGTTTGTCTGATGGAAACCACCGATCAAAGACGCTTCACCCCAGCCCTGCTTTGCACGCAGAGCCAAAATTACGTCAGGAGCGCGAACACCATTCACCGAGCCGGGCAATGCTACACCTAGAACTGGGGCAAAATAAGCTGTGTTTGCATCTTCAAGTGACAGAGTTGCCGAGAAGCCACCGCCGAAAGAAGCGGTGTATGCCAACATGTTGGTCTTGTAATCTGGTGTTTCGTAACCCGAGTACAATCCACCGATGTTGTGGAAGAAGGACTCGTGCTTACCAGCAGTCAGACCTGCCCATTCGATATAGGCGTAGTCAAGATATGCGCCGTTTGAAGAGTTGCCCGACGGCGAACCGTCACCTGGCGAAGCTTCAAAGCCGATTGCAGTGTGCAGATCGCCGTAGGAAGTCTTGGTGACTGCGTCGAGCTGGATTTCGGTATCGATCGAAGGCGAGTTGTTCGAACGCTTGGCAGCGGTCAAAGTCGGCGCGTTGCCGGCCTGAGCCGAAGTAGTATAGGTGTTCTTAGTCTGGCGATAGACCCAGTCGAGTTCAACGTAACCGCCGACCTTCAAGCATGTGTCCGAACCAGGAATGTAAAAGTAACCTGCGCCGGCTGCGTCACATATCTTTACGTACTGGGCAGGAGCTGCCTTCTTGGAAG
>JANXSV010000230.1 GCA_025356505.1 Methylovirgula sp. | reverse complement strand
GTTGCAGCGTCGGCGGGGATGGGTTTTGGCAGCGAGCGCGCCAATTTGGGCGAGCGTACAGTGGAAAAAGGTGCGGCGCTGCCCTTGCCTTCACGCTCCAGATGCCGCGCAAAAGACCGAATTCCGGCGAGGCCGCGCATCAGGGAGCGGCTGCCCACCTCATCGCGCCGACGGAAGGCCATAAAGGCGCGGATATCCGCAGGTTTAAGGTTTTTCATCACCTCGAAAGAAATGGCTTTTCCAAGATGTTGCGCCTCGAAGACGATGAACTGGCGTAAATCCCTCGCGTAGGCTTCGAGTGTTTTGGGCGACATGCGACGCTGCTGTAGATGCGCCAGCCAGTTTTGCGCTTCGAGCGCCAAAGGCGCTGCCGCGCCATCAAAGAGTGCATTTTGTCCGGTCATGATTCCAGCATCCTGCAAGGACTTTAATGCGCCGTTAAGCATCACGCATCTGGCGCGTCATTGCGAAAGTTTGCGCGAAAATTTGCGCGAATATTTCTTGTGGTGTCGCGCCCTCCTGCCGCCATTCGCGCAGAGGTTTCGACATCTGGCTTTTGGTGAGCTTGGCACCACGCGTGTCCAGCAAAAGCGCATGATGATGATAGGTTGGTGTCGGCAGGGCGAGCAGATGTTGCAGCAGGCGGTGCAGATGCGTTGAGGCGAATAAATCCTTGCCGCGAACCACATCCGTAACACCCTGAGCGGCATCATCCACCGTTACGGCGAGGTGGTAGGATGTGCCAATGTCCTTGCGCGCCAAGACGACATCGCCCCAAAGCTCCGGCTGCGCAGCAAGAAGCTTATCGCGCTCGCGCCAGGTCAGGCCGTCCCGAGCCGCCTTCGCCATATCGAGGCGCAGACAAAACGGCCGTGTTTTCATCTCGCTGCTTTGCTGCGCAGGTGACATGTGTTTGCAAGTGCCGGTGTAGAGCGGCGCGCCGTCCGGGTCATGGCCCGCGGCCTGTGCAGTCAACTGACTGCGGCTACAAAAGCAAGGATAGATCAGATCTTGCGATTGCAAGCGTTCCAACGCCGCGACACAGGCCGGAGTGCGGGTGGATTGGCGCAAGACGGGATCGGGCCATTGCAAACCCAGCCACGACAGATCTTCATAGAGTGCCGCTTCGAATTTGGGTCGGCAGCGCGCTGTATCAATATCTTCTATCCGCAGCAAAAATATGCCGCCGCAGCTCTGGGCCAATTCAAAATTCAACAGTGCCGAATAGGCATGGCCGAGGTGCAGAAAACCATTGGGGCTTGGCGCAAAACGGACTATTTTTTGTGAAGGCAAAGCCGGTATGGTTGGTGGCAAAGGCAAATCTCGAGGGTGCGGCGATGGCGAAGGCCAGTGTTATATCAGATGCAAACCAACCTAAAGGCGCTGCGGTAAATACCAAAAAGCGTCGCGGAGAAAGTGCAATTAAAATTCAGCGTGCCAAAGTGCCGACCGCCCCGCCGCAGTATCATGATGCTCCGCTTCTCGAAACCGAAGCCGATATGCTTGCAGCGACGCAGGCCCTGCGGGCGCTGGATCCGGAGCCAATTGGCAGGATGCTGGATGTTGCAGGCCCGATACCGCTGCGCCGCCGGACGCCCGGTTTTGCCGGACTCGTGGCGATCATCGTGTCACAGCAAGTGTCGGTCGCCAGCGCCAATGCTATCGAAGCGCGGCTACACGCGGGGCTTGTGCCGTTTTTGCCCGAAACGGTGCTGACCTCCAGCGACGATGAACTGCGATCTTGCGGGCTCTCGGGCCCGAAAATGCGAAGCCTTCGCGCCTTGAGCGATTCGCTTGTTTCGGGCCAACTCGATTTGGCTGCGCTTGCCACTATGACGCCGGAGGACGCACATGGGCAATTGGTCAAAGTGAAGGGCATCGGCCCGTGGAGCGCCGATATTTTTTTGATGTTCTGCCTTGGCCACCCCGACGCCTTTGCCCAGGGCGATCTGGCCTTGCAGGAAGCCGCGAGGTTGGCGTTTGATCTTGACACAAGGCCCGATGCAGCAGCGCTCCACAGCATCGCCGAAAAGTGGCGTCCCTATCGCGGCGTGGCGGCGCGGCTGCTCTGGGCCTACTACAAAGTGCGCAAAGAGCGCGCCGGGCTTGGCGTTTAATGTGTTGGCAAAGACGCGTAGTAGGCCGCAAGCTCACGCATTTCCCTGTCGGTCAAGTCGCGGGCAATAATTTTCATTTCAGCATGTTTGCGCGCACCGACGTGGAACGCTTTGAGCTGATTGTAGAGATAAATCACGTGTTGGCCGGCAAGGTTGGGTATTTCCACATCTTTGCCAATGCCGTCCACTGTATGGCACGGAGCACAGACGCCCGCTGCCAGTTCCGGGACAGGCAAAGGTTCTGGAACAGGCAGGCGTTCCTGCGCCCCGATCGGGGATGCGATGACAGCACACATAAAAATAAGACAATGCCGCATTTAGCTTCTCCCGGACGTGCACAGGGCAAGATCACCCTTTCTCGAGTTATAACCCCTGTCGGACATCATCAGCCCTGCCAGATGTCATCACGCCATCGCTTTATTGATCATGCGGGACAGGCGCGCGGCAAAGGCTGCCGGGTCCGCCAGCGTATCACCGTCGAGCAACCTAGACTGGTCCAGCAGCAGGTGGATGCCGTCATCCACCAGAGCGGTATCGGTTCCGGCTTTCAGATGCGCGGCAAAGGACTGCACGAGCGCGTGTCCAGCATTGATTTCGAGCACGGGTTTTGACATGGCAGGCATTTGACCATTGCTGCTCAATATGCGCTCCAGACGCCGGTCTTGGGCGTTTTCAGCGGCCACCAGACAGGCCGCGCTGGTCGAAAGCCGGTCAGAGATGCGCACATCCGCAATGTCACTCTGGAGATGGTCTTTCATGTAAACCAGCAAGGCGGCAACGTCAGCGCCCGCCTCAGGCTGCGCGCTCGCGCCATCGGCCAGAGGAATGAGAGCTAGATCAGCCGCGCCTTGCGTCACGGATTTGAACGGCTTGCCATCAAAACCGACAGCATTGGTCACCCAGAACGCGTCCACAGCATCGGGCAGCAGCAGCACTTCAATATTGCGGGCTGCGAAGCCTTCCAACTGCGGGCTGGCCTTCAAGCGTTTGATATCCTCGCCCAGCAGATAATAGATGGCGGTCTGGTTTTCCTGCTTATCCTTGACATAATCTGCCAAAGAACGCACCGGCTCATCGGATCGTGTCGAGGCAAAGCGCGCGAGCTTGAACAGATCATCACGCTTTTCAGGGTCTTCATAGAGCCCTTCCTTGAGCACAGCGCCAAAGTTTTGCCAGAGCGCCTTGAATTTATCCGGCTCGTTTTCAGCGCATTTGATCAAGTCCTGAACGATACGGTTCGCAACAGCCTTTTTGATTGCGGTGTAAATCGGACTTTGCTGGATCATCTCGCGCGAGACGTTAAGCGGGATATCCGCCGAGTCCACGACAAGCCGCACAAAGCGCAACCAGCCGGGCAACATATCGGCCGATTCATTGATCAGAACGCGCCGGACATAGAGCTTGCCTTTGCCTTTACGCTCAGGCTCGAACAGATCAAAGGGCTTGGAACCCGGCACAAAGGCCAGAACATTATATTCATAGCGGCCTTCGGCGCGCCAATGCAGGGTAAGGGCGGGTTCGTCAAACTGACCGGATAAAGACTGGTAAAACTCGGTATAATCCTCGGCGCTTACGTCCGATTTGGGCCTCGCCCAGAGAGCGACGCCTTGCGAGATGCGATCTGGCTCCTCGCCTTTTTCGATCAAATCAACCGGCACAGTTATGGCGGATGAGTGATGCTGGATGATGCTGCGCAGGCGATAGGTGTTGGTGAAGTCCTTGGCTTCCTCGCTCAGGTGCAGAATCACACGGGTGCCGTGCTGGGGGGCATCGTCCAAAGCCAGCGGGGTTATTTCATAGGTGCCCTGGCCGTCAGACGTCCAGCGAAAAGCCTTGTCCGTTCCGGCGCGTCTGGTTTCCACCACAACATTTTTGGCCACCATGAAGGCTGAATAAAAGCCGATGCCGAATTGGCCGATCAAATCGAGATTGGGTTTTTGCGCTTCGTCCTGCCCTTCGGGTGCGAGGCTATCGAGAAAAGTTTTGGTGCCGGAGCGGGCGATCGTGCCGAGCGCGCTGACGAGGTCCTCGTCGCTCATTCCAATACCATTGTCAGTGATGGTGATTGAGTTTGCCTCGGCGTCGGCCTCAACGCGGATTAGAAGCGCATCACCGCCGGAAAGATCCGGGTTCTGGAGCGCTTCGTACCGCAGCTTTTCACACGCATCGGCGGCGTTTGAGATCAATTCACGTAGAAATACGTCTTTGTCGGAATAAATCGAATGCACCATAAGGTGCAGGAGCTTGGCAACATCTGCTGTGAAGGCTTGTGGCTTGACATGTTCAGTCATCGAAATTCCCGTTTAAGTGATTTATCTGCAGCGTCGGTCTGCGAGACATATCAGGATTGGCGGCGGATATTTCAAGTTTCGGCTGAATTTTGCGCGAAAAAAAAGGGTCGGCGGACAAAAAGTCAACGCCGACCCAATTTGCCTGAGCGGCTGATTGCAGGAGGAGAGCGACCCTGAGGGTTGGGGGGCAAATCCAGAGAGCTCTACAGTCCTGCTGATCAGGCAATGAGTGATATTGTCCCTCTTGTTGGGCGTCAAAAGGGCGCAAAAACGGCAAAACTGTGATTATACAGACCTCCAGATTAAGCGACGTAAGGCTTGCGACTCCAGACTTGCTACTGCAGACTTGCGAGTTCACTCTTGCGACTCCACTCTTGCGACTCTTCACTGTTCGCGGCACAATACGGTGTGACAGCTGGATGACGCGAGGCGCGATGAGCGAAACAGAGGACACACGGTCAGTCCTGCACAAGGGCCAGATTCTCGATTACAAAACACCCGCGCATACGGCCAAGGAGCCGCCGCTGGTGACATTTGACCGAAGCGAGCTCACCTTGATTTTGGCGCTCTACGGGC
>JANXSV010000199.1 GCA_025356505.1 Methylovirgula sp. | reverse complement strand
TAGCGAAGCGCAGTTGGCGCGGTTGCAGACAGCTTTTGAGATCATGCAAACCGCGCGCGTAGCTGCCGAAATCGTTGCAGCGGATACGGAGTTTCACAAGGCATTGATTGCGGCGACCAATAATGACCTGATTTCGCCTTTCGGGATTATTATCGAAAAGGCGCTCCACAATCTTTTTGATTTCACAACGCGTCGAAACCCGCACTATGTTGACGCTCTTAAGCTCCACGGCGCGATTGTCACCGCGGTTGCCAATTCGGATAGCGCTGCCGCCCATGCCGCGATGTTGGCACTTATAACGGATACGGATAATTTGATCACCACAAGCCGATATCAGAGCGATTGAAGCGGCCGAGCAGGCGGAAGCAACATTGCGGTTTGCAGACTTTCCTGGCGCCCGCTTTGCCGCGGAACTGAAGCTTGCAGGCGCCGCAAAAAAGTTTGATCCGTTGCAGATGCTGGTGAAGGAAGCCAAAATATTATTTAAGCCGAATTTGCACTATTTGTGACAAAAATGGCATGTTTCACCGTGCTTTAGGCTAAAATATCTCCCAAGAGTAAGGGCATTGCGGCCAATCAGGTGCCGCAGGGCGGCGAAGCGCAGCGCAATTATGGCTTTGTCAAAATGTCAAGTTCTGTTGTTGGATGGGCTAGCCATGTCCCCTATTTTAATGGTAATGGTGCATGTCCAAAAGTTTTGAGACGGCAGCGACGGCAGAGAAGTCGAATTTGGTGAGCGGAGAGATTTTACTAACATGAGCAAAGGCAAAGAATTCCGGGGTCAACGCAAGCGTGGTTTTGATGATGATGGTCCAATGCCATCATTCGACATGCCACCTGCATTCGGATCGCGCCCCCCAGCACGCCCGTCCTTTGGCGGCGGCAACGACTCCGCTCCGTCCGGCCCGCCGGTCGATGCGACTGTAAAATGGTTCAAGGGCGACAAGGGCTTCGGCTTCGTTGAACTTGGAAACGGCCAAGGCGACGCATTCCTGCACATCGGTGCATTGCAATCATCCGGCCATGAAGGCGTGCCTCCAGGCGCGAAGCTCAGCGTTCAGGTCGGTCAGGGAGCAAAAGGCTTGCAGGTCACCAAGGTGTTGTCAGTGGATCTGTCCACAGCAACAGCCGAGCGCCCGCAACGCGCCTTTGGTGATCGTCCGGCTTTCGGTGATCGCGGCGGGAACGACCGTGGCGGCAGCGACCGCGGCGGCTTTGGCGGCGGTAGCCGTCCACAGCGTCAGGCTCCAGATCCAGCTTCGGCCGTTGAAGTTCAAGGCACTGTGAAGTGGTTCGACGAGACCAAAGGCTTTGGCTTTGTGGCAAACAACGCAGGCGGCAAGGATGTATTCGTGCACATTTCAGTGCTCGGTGCGGCAGGCTTGCGCAGTCTGGTCGAAGGCCAGCCGGTGACTATGAAGGTTGTCGATACAGCCAAGGGCCGCGAGGCGCTTTCGATTTCTGCGTAAGTTGCTAAATCGGTTTGAAATTCGAGGCCGGGGCCCTGCTCCGGCCTTTTTCATGCCCAAACCCCTGTCCGGCTACTTTTAAAGGATTGCGAGCTATGCAGCCTTCGCGTGACATTGCCCGCTTGCTCGAAATCATGTCGGCGTTGCGCCATCCGGTGAACGGATGCCCGTGGGATATAAAACAAAACTTTGCCTCCATCGTGCCCTACACGCTGGAAGAAGCCTATGAAGTGGCGGATGCGGTGGAGCGAGGCGACTTTGTCGATTTGAAAGACGAGTTGGGCGATTTGCTGCTTCAGGTGGTGTTTCATGCGCAGATGGCGCAAGAGGCAGGTCATTTTGAATTTGGTGATGTTGTTGCCGCAATCACCGCAAAGATGATCCGACGCCACCCGCATATTTTCGGGTCCAAACGCGATCTTACGCCGGAGCAGGTTAAAGCCTTGTGGGGCGAGGTTAAAGCTCAAGAAAAGCGCCTGCGCCGTATCGAACGCGCCTCAGCAGGACAACTGACAGAAACGCGGCATTCGGCGCTTGATGGCGTACCTGTGCCAATGTCGGCGCTCACTCGCGCGCTTAAATTGCAGGAAAAGGCTGGTTCTGTCGGATTTGACTGGAACGATCCGCGTGAGGTTCTGGCAAAAATGCGTGAGGAGCTTGATGAAATCGAGGACGCGCTCAACACCGGAACGCAGCAGGACATCGCCGGAGAGATTGGCGATATGATGTTTGCGGTCACGAATCTTGCCCGGCATTTGAAAATTGATCCTGAAGCAGCCTTACGGCTGACCAATGCAAAATTTACGCGGCGGTTTCATTTTATCGAAGATGAACTCGCCAAAGTCGGGCGCAAGCCTGAAGGCGCAACGCTCGAAGAGCTTGAGGCGCTGTGGACTGCGGCGAAAACGCAAGAAAAACAGTCACGGGAAAATGAGCCGAAGCGCGAGTGACTTGTTTTCAATGCCCGTGATGATTGGCCCGCGCATTTCTGACACGGGCAAATCTTTTTTAACCAAACCTGCCGCCTTACGGGATGAGCACTGTCGCGCCGGTTGTGGCGCGGGCTTCCAAGGCGCGATGCGCATCTGCAGCTTGTGCCAGCGGTACGCGCGAATGCACCGGAATATCAAGAATGCCGCTTGAAATTGCCTTCATAAGCGCATCTGAATTTTCGACCAGCTCTTTGCGGGTTGAAGTGTAGCTGAACAGGGTTGGCCGCGTGAGGTAGAGCGACCCCTTACCGGATAGAATTCCCGGATTGAAAGGCTCAACCGGACCTGAAGCATTGCCATAACTCACCATCAGGCCGCGCATGCGCAAACAATCCAGCGAGCGCATGAATGTTGTCTTGCCGACGCCATCATAAACCACATCGCACTTCTTGCCGTCGGTAATTTCGGCCACACGGGCCACGAAGTCTTCGGTGTCATATTGGATGACATGATGAGCACCGGCTTTTTTGGCCATGACGGCCTTTTCCGGTGAACCGACAGTGCCGATAACATTGGCACCAATTGCCTTGCCCCATTGGCACAGCAGCAGACCCACGCCGCCCGCTGCCGCGTGAACCAGGATCGTATCGCCTTTTTTTACTTTGAAGGTCTCATGGAGCAGGTAATGTGCGGTGAGGCCTTTGAGCATCATCGCTGCGCCAATGTCATAAGAGATTGTGTCCGGCAGCTTGACCAACAGTCGTGGATCGATGTTGCGCTCCTGCGCATAGGCGCCAAAAGCGGTGCCATAGGCAACGCGGTCGCCCAGCTTGAACTCCGAAATACCAGAGCCGAGGGCGATAATCTCACCGGCGCCCTCGCTGCCGGGCGTAAATGGCAGACCGGAAGTGGCAGGATATAGCCCCATGCGGAAATAGACATCGAGGTAGTTCACGCCAATCGCATGGTGCTTCACACGCACTTCATGCGGCTGCAGATCGGGCAGCACGACGTCCTCGTATTGCAACACTTCGGGGCCGCCGAGGGCGTGTATGCGAATGGCTTTCATCGTAATTCCTTATGCGAAAATTATGCGCCGCCAGTGCCGCGCTTCACCAGCCAGAAATAAACCGGATAGGGCAGGATATTGAGAAACTTTAGCGACCATGACAAGCGCTTGGGGAAGGTTATTTCGAAACCTGTCTTTTCAAAGCCATCGCAGATGCGGCGGGCGGCATCATCCATTTCAAGCAAAAACGGCATCGGGAAATCATTTTTATCGGTCAGCGGCGTCTTGACGAAGCCGGGG
>JANXSV010000078.1 GCA_025356505.1 Methylovirgula sp. | reverse complement strand
CGCACTGCGCCGCGCACAGACGTGCAAACCGCTGCCCATATCTCTGCCGAGCTCTGCTCAACGATATGTCCAGCCTCACGCCACATCTGGAAAGACTGTTTGGCAGCCCCCAACAAGTGGCCGCTTCTATCAAAAACGCCTGCACGAGCACTTCCCGTCCCGACATCAATCCCGATATATGCTTCATTAACCATTGTCGCACCTTTGGATGAATTCGGGACAAAATCAAAATCCGACGTTTTTCAATTCGAAAAGCGACTTGGCGTAGGCGCTCTTAGAGGTAGAGGCTTTGCGTCGTGAAAGCACCCTTAATTCGACGCTAAACTGCCGACTGCCGACGCTCTGGGCTGAGATTGAGACGTCGCCTAAAACTCTGCAAATAAAAATGGCACAAACCGGAGTTCGTGCCAAGTTTTTTGCCGGGAAACCAGTGGCGCATCACCAGCAGGTGTAACCGCCGTCGACCACCATGACCGCGCCGGTCATCAAGCTCGCGGCGTCTGAAGCCAGAAACAAAACCGCAGCGGCGATCTCATCCGATTCACCAAGCCGACCCATAGGTGTGCCGTCGAGCCAGGCCTTGTACATTTCCTTGTCAGACTTCACAAAGGCGTTGAGCGGCGTGTTGATGTAAGTTGGCGCAACTGCGTTCACGCGCACATTCCTCGCGCCCCACTCTGCTGCGAGCGACTTTGTAAGATGATGCACTCCCGCCTTGGAGGCATTGTAAAAACTCTGCTCTTGCGGCTTGTTGACGATGAACCCGGACATCGAACCCATATTTACAATAGAGCCTTTTTTAGCCGTCAGCATGTGATTGCCAAATGCGCGGCAGCACCAAAATGTGCCGTTAAGGTTGACGTCGAGAACATTGAGCCAATGCTCGTCAGGCGTAACTTCCGCAGGGGTCATGCTGCGGGCAATGCCGGCATTGTTGACGAGAATGTCCACAAAGCCGAGACGCTTGTTCAATTCATCCGCCACGGCGTTCACTTGAGCGGTGTTGGTGACATCCATTTGGACGATCTCAGGGTTATACCCCTTTGCGCGCATTTCGGCCTGCCCCTCAGCGGCAATTTTCATGTCCATATCCGCAATGATGACATGCGCTCCGGCTTCTGAAAGTGCCTCGACACAGGCAAGTCCGATTGCGCGCCCGCCACCGGTGACCACAGCATTTCGGCCCTTTAAATTGAACTTTTTCAGATACATGAAGTCCTCCTTTTAACTCATCCAGTTTCCGCCATCGACATTCAGCGTTTGCGCCACGACAAAGTCGCTGCTTGCTGACGCGAGAAAAATTGCTGCGCCGACGTGATCGTCCGGCAGGCCCATGCGCCCGAAAGGCACCGCTTCGCCCACCAACCGCTTCTTTTCTCCAAGCGGACGATTTTCATATTTGGCAAACAAGGCATCAACTTCGGCCCACATCGGCGTATCAACCACGCCGGGCGCAATGCCGTTAACATTGATTTTATTCTTGATGAGCGCGAGCCCGGCTGATTGCGTCAAGCTGATCACAGCAGCCTTGGACGCACAGTAGACCGAGACCAAAGCCTCCCCTCGCCGTCCGGCCTGAGATGCGAGATTGATGATCTTGCCGCCATTTCCTTGCGCCACCATCTGCTTGGCTACTGCCTGCAAAGTGAAGAACAATCCCTTGGTGTTGACCCCGAATATGAAGTCATAGCTCTTTTCGCTCACCTCAAGAATCGGGCCCATGTCAAACACTGCGGCATTGTTGACGAGAATATCAATGGAGCCGAACGCGGCGACGGTATTTTTCACCAGTGCCGATATAGACGCTAAATCGGTGACGTTGAGCGACATCGCTTCAGCGCCAATTTCCGCCGCGGTGGCCTTGGCGAGTTCTAGCGAAATATCGGCGATAACCACCTTCGCCCCTTCGCGCACATATCCTGCTGCTATGGCTTTGCCGATGCCGCCAGCCCCGCCTGTTACTACCGCGACCTTGTCCTGTAGCTGTTTCATTTGAACGCCATACCGCTTTCGTCAAAGCGGTGCATACGCGCTGACACCGGCGAAACATACACGGTATCACCGGCGTGGAAGCCTGCTTCTCCGTCGGCGCGCACCGTAATCGGGCCGACACCAGGCACGTCAAGATAGAGGAACGTGTCACTGCCAAGGTGCTCCGCAATGCTTACCGTGCCCTTCCAATCTCCGTCTGTGCGCGACACGATCATATGTTCGGGACGTATGCCGATTGTGGCAGCGCCGCGCCGCTGCGCCTCGGGGCCGCTGAACGTGTTCATGGTCGGCGACCCGATGAATTTGGCGACAAACAAGTTGCGCGGGCTCTCATAAAGTTCGAGCGGGGAACCGACCTGCTCGATGTTTCCGCGGTTAAGCACGACAATTTTATCTGCCATGGTCAGCGCTTCCACCTGATCATGCGTCACATAAATCATAGTCGTTTTCAGATCTTGATGCAGTTTCGTGATTTCCTGCCGCATTTGCACGCGCAGAGCGGCATCAAGATTCGACAGCGGTTCATCGAAAAGAAACGCCTTAGGCTCACGTACGATGGCCCGGCCTATAGCCACACGCTGACGCTGCCCGCCGGACAATTGTCCCGGCCTCCTGTCGATATAATCGCCCAAATTGAGCATCTTGGCCGCGTGATCAACCTTTTTGGCAATCTCATCCTTTGGCATGCCTGCCATTTTCAAGCCAAAAGCTATGTTTGAACGCACAGACATGTGTGGATAGAGAGCATAGGATTGGAACACCATCGACAGGCCACGTTTTGCCGGCGGCGCGTCAGTGACGTCGATATCATCGATGGCGATGTGACCACCGGTTTGATCTTCCAGTCCGGCAATCAACCGGAGTAATGTTGATTTGCCGCAACCTGAGGGACCAACGAACACAACAAACTGGCCATCCTCAATGGTTAAGTTGACGCCGGGAATTACAACAACATCGCCAAAAGTCTTGCGGATGTCTTTCAGAACAATCTTGCCCATGACACGTTTTCCTATTTTACAGCGCCGAAGGTAAGCCCGCGCACAAGTTGCTTTTGGCTGAACCAGCCGAGAATGAGGATTGGCGCAACAGCCAAAGTCGAAGCGGCTGATAATTTAGCCCAGAACAAACCTTCGGGGCTCGAATACGAGGCGATAAAGGCCGTGAGAGGTGCGGCGGTCGTTGTTGTGAGATTCAACGTCCAGAACGCTTCGTTCCAAGACAGGATGACATTGAGCAACACTGTTGACGCGATGCCCGGCACGGCCATTGGTGCCAGCACATAAACAATTTCTTTCCATCGGGTGGCGCCATCCATACGGGCGGCTTCCAGAATTTCGCCGGGAATTTCCTTGAAATAGGTGTAGAGCATCCAAATCATGATCGGCAAATTGCCAAGGAACAGGATGATGATCAGACCTATATGCGTATCAAACCAGCCGAGCCACTGATATAAAACGTAAATGGGTATGAGCACCCCCGTGGCCGGCATCATTTTGGTGGAGAGCATCCACAGCAGAACCTGTTTCGTGTTTTTAGTCGGTGCAAATGCCATCGACCAAGCTGCCGGTATGCCAACCAAAAGGCCAAGCAAAGTGGCTCCACCTGACAAAATGATGGAATTCAGCGCAAAACGAAAATAGTCGCTGCGATCTTGCACAACGGAGTAATTCTCAGTCGTCCAATGGAAATTGAAAAACTTTGGCGGAAGCGCAAAGGCATCCAACTCCGACTTGAAACTGGTTTGTATCATCCATAAAATCGGAAAGAAGATAGCAAATGCCAGAACCCAGGTGATGGCCGTCATTGTGACCCGACGAGAAAAAGTCGCTCTGCGTGCCATGATCAGGACTCCAGGTTCTTGCCGACAAGACGCGTCAGAAAAATTGAGACAATGTTTGCGATGACAACGGCGATCAGACCCCCCGCTGCTGCCCCGCCGACATCATATTTCAGCAAGGCTTCGCGGTAGACGAGGAAGGGCAGATTTGTTGTCGCCAAGCCGGGACCGCCGCCTGTCGTAACAAAAATCTCCGCAAAAATTCCGAGCAGAAAAATAGACTCGATCAGAATAACGACAGTGATCGGACGCGCCAGATGCGGCAGAACAATATAGGCAAAGTATGAGATAGGCGGCGCGCCATCCATCTGCGCAGCGTCTTTCTGTTCTCCGTCCAGCGATTGCAATGCCGTCATGAAAATCAGAGCGGCAAAGGGCAACCACTGCCACGCCACGATAATGATGATGGCCACCATCGGATAATCGGTGAACCAATCGATCGGCGTGAACCCGAAGCTGGTCGAAACCCAGGCGAACAGGCCGGAAATCGGGTTCATAAACAAGTTTTTCCAGATGAGCGCGCTCACGGTTGCCATCACGAAAAATGGTGCGATGACCATAATGCGCGCGGGCCCCTGTCCCCAGATATCCTGATCCAGAAGCAGCCCCATACCAATGCCACCAAGGACCGTAATGACCAAAACCGATCCGACCAGTACGAAAGTGTTCCAGATCGACGTCAGAAACGCCGGATCCTTTATAAAATAGTAGAAATTATTGACGCCCGTGAAGCTGGACTGTGCATAGCCGTCGAGCAGGTTGTAATGCAGCAGGGAGAAATACACTGTCAATGCAAGGGGGACGATCATCCAGATCAGCAAGAGGAGGATGGACGGCGCCGCCAAAATGCGGCCAGCGAGGCGGGTCTCTGATGTGGCCATGAAATCATCCACTCTTAAATGAGGATAAATGCATTGCAAGCGGCCATAGGGCTGCTGCGCAAGCTTGGTCGATCGTTAAGAACGGGCTCCCCGATAATCTGGGAGGTTTACCGGGGGGCTCGTGAGGCATGCTCGTCGCAGTAATATCGCGCCTTAGCATGCCTCAATTTGAGACGACGTTGGCTGACGGCTACTTGATGTAGCCCGCTTTGGTCATTTCCGCGGTGACAGTATCCTGAGCGCTTTTCAAAGCCTCATCAACGGTCATTTTGCCCGCCAATGCTGCCGAGAATGTTTGCCCGACGGTTGTTCCAAGTCCCTGAAATTCAGGAATTGCAACAAACTGAACGCCTGTATACGGCACCGGCTTCACAGTTGGGTGCACCGGATCTGCCGCATTGATCGAGTCTAACGTCATTTTGGCAAATGGCACCTTGGCATATTCAGCGTTGGCATAGAGCGATGAGCGTGTGCCTGGCGGAACGTTTGCCCAACCTTCCTTTGAAGCGACCAGTTCGGTGTAATGCTTGCTGGTGGCCCATGACACAAACTTCTCTGCCGCTTCAGCCTTTTGCGAACCTGCTGGAATGGCCAAAGACCAAGCCCACAGCCAGTTACCGCGCTTGCCAAGACCATTGTCCGGTGCAAGTGCAAATCCGACCTTGTCAGCAACCTTCGAGTCTTTTGGATTTGTTACGAATGAAGCCGCAACCGTGGCATCAATCCACATGCCGCATTTGCCGGCATTGAACAGAGCCAAATTCTCGTTGAAGCCGTTACCTGCAGCGCCCGGAGGGCCCGAATCCTTGAGCAGCTTTACATAGAAATCCAAGGCGGCTTTCCACTCTGGCGAGTCAAACTGAGGATGCCACTTTTCGTCAAACCAACGCGCGCCAAATGAGTTCGCAGTGGCGGTGATGAATGCGACATTTTCGCCCCAGCCCGCTTTACCACGCAAACAAACACCATAAGTGTCGGTTGCTTTGTCGGTCATCTTGGCGGCGGCTTCTGCGATGAACTTCCATGTTGGCGCGTCAGGCATTTTCAGCCCGGCCTTGTCCATCAGGTCCTTACGATACATGACCATGGAGCTTTCGCCGTAGAACGGCGCGGCATAAAGTTTGCCGTCAACGGTCAGACCACCCGAAATTGCAGGCAGCAGATCAGCAGCATCATCAATCTTGGTAAGAGGCACGAGCCAGCCCTTCTTACCCCAAATCGGTACTTCGTAAGTTCCGATAGTGAGAACGTCGAACTGCCCGCCCTTTGTGGCAATATCAGTGGTTACCTTCTGGCGCAGGACGTTTTCTTCAAGAGTGACCCATTCCAATTTAATATCGGGATTGCTCTTGGTGAAATCGTCTGTCAATTTCTGCATGCGGATCATGTCGCCGTTATTAACGGTGCCGATCGTTAATTTGGTTTCTGCGTAGGCGGTCGTGCTCAGCAAAGCGAGCGCGGTTGTACCGGCCAAAAACGCCAATGTCCTCTTCATGTTTCTCTCCCGTGCGAATTGGGCATTTGCCCTTAGTGCAAGCAAATACTTGCACTGCTCTTGAAGGCTGTCAATGCGAAGGCGTAAATAAATTCCTACAAATTGCGCTGGCATACCTACGCTGCATCGCAACATAAATATTGCAATTGCGAAGTAAATTCAGTGCGTTAAAAAGATAATTCAGGCGAGGAGCGCAGCCGCTGTTGCCTCGTCCGTGATCAATCCGTTGACCAATTTGCCGAGCAGTGCACCACGGATAGCCCTGAATTTTGCGCTGCCCATAGCCACCCCGATGACCGGGGTTTGGCTATCAGCAGGCATCGGCGCGCTCACCACGCGATCGCTAATCAAACCTCTGATAAAATTGCCATTTGCATCAAAAGCCCGTCCGGTTATTTCTCCAACGGCTCCCGCTTTAATGAGGGCGCGCACCTCGCTGATTTCGACGAAGCCGTCCACAAACAGTGCAGCATCTTCGCCAATAGTGCCGACGCCAATCATACAAATGTCGGCCTTAGCCGCAAGCGCATAGACCTGCTGAACCGGCTTCAGTTGCAATATCATTTGCCGCTCGTCTTGGGTCGCGGCAAAAACAGGAACCGACATAGGATAATGCGGCGCATTGGTTTTGTCCGCTATCTTGGTGATCACGTCATAAAAGCTGGCCGAGCCGTCAGGCGCGACATTCCCAATCAGCGAAATAACCTTATGTTGGGGACAATCCATCGTCGGCAGCTGGTTCACAGCCGCGCGGATGGATCGGCCCGTGCCAAGAGCCAATATCATCGGCTCTTGAGCGCGTAACACCCGCTCAAGATAGCGTCCTGCCGCCTCGGCCGTGCCAAGAACCTGCGAGGTCGAGTTTGGGTCTGAAGGAACCACTTCACAATAGAGCAGTCCAAACGCCTCGGTCAGCCGGGCCGCCAACTCCATACATGCCGCAATCGGATGATCCAGCCAAACCCGTACCAGCCTTTCGCTCACTGCGAGCGAAACCAAACGCTGCGCCACTTGGCGCGAAACCCCCAGCTTACGTGCGATTTCATCCTGACTGTTATCCGCCACATAATAAAGCCAGCCGGCTCGCGCAGCGTCATCAAGGCGTGTAGTTTCTGATTCCGGGGATTTTGCCATTTGTCTTCAGAAACTCGATTAAATCATTCCGGCAAACCGGTTTTATGAAACCACCAAGCCGACCCTGAAAAGTTATCGGACCGGATTTCGCTGGGTCTCCAAGCTGCCACACGAGCGAGTATGAGGCAAGTTTGCCGAGAGGCCAACTTTAACGTATGCATGTTGAAACAATTTGCATTGCGTGGGACGCTGGAAGACACTCGAGCGCGGAATTCGAGGTCTCTGGTGCCCAGGACAATTAGGGCTGGAACAATGCAGGGTTCAAACAATGGATTCATCAAAGATGTCGTCGTTCGAACTTTTGACAGGCCAATTACAGGACGCAAAATGTCCGTTGGGTCAGGTTTGCGCAAATTCCGAGTGAAAGCAGATTTATCAAGTCGTGGTGACCTATTTAATTGTGGGCAATAGGCATCTTAAAACATGGTACTGAACGCCACCCGCTCTCATCGGTACAAGACGAACAAAGGCTGTCTTTTAACGCATAAAACCGCCCATTTCGGGCGGCTGGCATTGGCGACTTGCTATTACCTTGAAGTTTGGTTGCGGTGTGCGTGATTTGAACCGTCGAGACATGTCTCGACCCTTCAGGTTATGAGCCTGACGAGGTGGGCGCACTCAGGGGTGTCCTCTGGACGGCGAACGGGCTGCTTTGCCTGTTGGGCTATTTCTGTTAGTT
>JANXSV010000061.1 GCA_025356505.1 Methylovirgula sp. | reverse complement strand
GGCGATGCGTGAACTGAACTATCAAGGTGTTGGAACGGTCGAGTTTCTTTATGAGGACGGGCGGTTCTATTTCATCGAGATGAATACCCGTATTCAGGTCGAACATCCTGTGACAGAGATGATTACCGGTATCGATCTGGTGAATGAGCAAATCAAGATTGCTGCCGGATCGCCGCTGACGATTTCGCAGGAAGACGTGCGGTTTTCCGGCCACGCCATCGAATGCCGCGTCAATGCTGAAAATCCGGCTACATTCCGTCCGTCTCCAGGCAAGATTTCGTATTATCACCCGCCAGGGGGCCTTGGCGTGCGTGTCGATAGCGCGGCCTACCAAGGCTATGTCATACCGCCGCACTATGACAGTTTGGTTGGCAAGTTAATTGTTCATGGGCGCAGCCGGAACGAAGCGCTCCTGCGACTGCGCCGCGCGCTGGACGAATTTATTGTCGACGGAATTGAGACGACGCTGCCGCTGTTTCGTACGTTGGTGCGCAATTCCGACATTCAGAACGGCATGTACGATATTCACTGGCTGGAAAAGTTCCTCGCAAAAGGCGGTATGGACGAAGCTTAGTGGCGCATTTCGACATGCGGCGCGGCTACACATTTTCGCCATATTGTGTTCATGTGGCGATCAGGTGAGGCCTGTTAAGACTTAGTTTACCAAGCGGTTTTGCGGAACTTTTTTAGCCGGTTCGCGTTTGATTGTTATGGGTGGAGGATTTTTTATGAAAAAGTCGATTATTACCGCAGCTATATTGGGAACACTTTGGGCTTCTGGCTTGGCGCCAGCGTCGATTCTTGCCGCTCAGGCGCAGAATTGTAACAATGACGGCGTCAAGGGTGTAGATTGCGCGCAGCGGCCACAGGCACCCGATCAATATCAGGGCCGACCCGGCCGTGTTCGCCCTTCGGATCCGCAACCTTTGCCGCAATATCGCCGTCAGCCTCAGCAGGTGGATGGCGGTTATGATCATCGCGGGCACGATGAAGACTGGCGGCGGCGTCATGGTTACGGCGGCGGCGGTGGTCCTTTGATCTATATTCAGCCTCCTGCTCCTGTTTATGTTGAGCCTCCGGTGGTTTACGACACGAGGCCAACATATGGCGGTGGCAGCTGGGTCCGATGCGCCAATGAAAACGGCGTTTGCGAAGTGCCTTATTCCACACAGGTGCGCTTTGGACGCAGTGGCCGCTATTCCTACCGCGACGTAGACGGACCGGTCGGTTGCAACAATCGCAATTTTGGTGACCCGACTCCTGGCGTCCGCAAGCGGTGCGACTTTTTGGCTCAATAGCAGCGGATAAGCTTTTAAGGGGCGGGGCTACTGAAAAGTGCCTCGCCTTTTTTTATTGTGGGCCGGAAACGCGCGCATTTTCGATGGCGGAGGGTGATTGCCAGACAACCTGAATGTTACGGCGGACTTACTGCTGCGCGCCTATTCCATAGGGCTGTTTCCTATGGCGGAGCATGCCCATGACACGAAGTTGTTTTGGCTGGACCCTACTCAGCGCGGCATTTTTCCGCTTGATGGATTGATCGTGGGGCATTCTTTAGCCAAACTTGTTCGGCGCGAAGGCTTTAGTGTGCGCATCAACAGTTGTTTTGCCGATATCGTAAATGCTTGCGCCGAGCAAACGCCGTCGCGCTATGAAACCTGGATCAACGCCGATATCAAAAGGCTTTACACCGAACTGCACGAGCGCGGTTTTGCCCATAGCGTGGAAGTTTTCGATGGCGAGGGCAAGTTGGCGGGCGGATTATACGGCGTTGCTTTAGGGAGCGCTTTTTTTGGCGAGAGCATGTTTCACCGCGTCCGCGATGCCTCCAAGGTCGCGCTTGTGCATCTGGTGGCGCGGTTACGGATGGGCGGGTTCCAATTGCTGGACACGCAGTTTGTGACGCCGCATCTAGCCTCACTCGGCGCGATAGAGATCGAACGGTCAGACTATATCGAGCGGTTGCAGCGGGCGCTGGAAAGCGAAGCGGATTTTAACCGGTTGCAATATCTTTCGGGACCAGATGCGATGCGCGCGATTTCTAGTTCGGGATAGGGGCAAGACCGTTCAGGTCAAGCTCCGGCTGCGGATCAACAGGAACGATCTTACGAGTGTTTTTCGGCTTTTTAGGCACCGGGTCTGCGGCTGACTTTGCGCCAGGTGCCGGTCCCACATTTATCGGCGCGCCATCTATGCCATTACCTGCACTGCCACCGTTCGCATCGGCTGGCGCGTTGGTCCCCGGCACCGGCAAGGGCGAAGGCGTTTTCTTTCTGGGTACAGTTCCTGGCGCTGGAGGCGGCGGCGAAGGCTCGGGCGCCGCGACCTGCTCCACCGGATTGGCGATGACTGTTTTGCCGCCCTTACAATCGGTGAGCCAGACGTCATAAACCGCGTGTTCCACACCGTGCAGACCGGGGCTTGCCGCAAACATCCAGCCTGAGAACAGCTTGTTGTATTCTTTTGTGGAGGTCAGTTCAGTCACATCGACGAAGGCGTCCGTTTGCGGCGCTTCCGTGGGCGGGCGGGTGTAACAGATTTTTGGCGTGACTTGCAAAGTGCCGAACTGCACCGTTTCGTCGATCGCGACTTCGAAGGTTATGATGCGTCCCGTGATCTTGTCGAGGCCGGCAAACAGGGCGAGCGGATTTTTGATGCGATCTGCAAAGGCCGGGCTTGTGGCAAAGCACACCAAGCCGAATGTCAGGGCAATACAGGATTTCCGGTTTGGCACTAACATTGCAGATCCGCAGAATCATCGATGAAAAATGAAATTATCAAAACATATATGGCTGAAACTTATGGCAAAACCAAGCCCCGAGCCGCGCGCCGTGGAGCCTACTTCGGCGCATTGCAGGTGGATTGCGCCTTGAAGCTGAGGGCGTCCATCTTTTCGCGAAACGTCTTGGCCTCGTCGGCGCTCATTTTGTTGATGGCGGCGATATAGTCCTGCCTTTTACCGCTCATCCCCGCGACAACAGCGTCCGACTCCACGGGTTTGAGGTCTTTGGTCAGGTCTGCCTGGCAAGTGCAGCTGGCTTCGGGCACCTCGCCCACAGCCATGCAGGCCGCCTTAAACTCATCGGGCGTGGCAGCGACGCCCGGCGCTGCGCCTTGAAACAACGCAGCGATGACAATTACAAAAGCGTGTAATTTCAAGTGCTTGGCGTCCATGGCTGATAATCGGCACTCACTGGCTGGTGTATGCCGGAGCGCGCCAAGGAGCCTTCCGGACGGTAGGCTTGCGCTGTGCCGGTCATATTTGGCTGATGCGGCATCTGCCATTCTTTGGCTTGGTAATCTTCTTTTGAAGGCGGCACATCCACTGTGTGATGCAGCCAGCCGTTCCAGCCGGGCGGCACCGTCGAGGCTTCCGAGACGCCATTATAGATCACCCAGCGGCGCTGGAAACCGAGAGCCTTATCAATCTTGCCGCCGGCGGTCTGGAAATAGGTGTTGCCGAACTCGTCCTTGCCGACCTCTTCGCCATTGCGCCAAGACCAGAGCCGTGTGTTGAGCGTTGCACCGTTCCACCATGTGAAAAATTGTAAAAGGCCCTGTTTCATCACTCAAAATCCTACAAAATCGTTGCCCGACTATGGCGAAACAGGGCTGATTTTGCAAGTGCGAACTGGGAAGCGAGGCGGAGGCGCGAGGCCGCACCCGCCATCTCACCTCGGCCACGCGGAACCGGGTTTGTCACGAAAGGTCGGTTGGATCGGGGCGGATTTAAGCCGCCAGTCCGACTCAGGCGATGTGGAATCAACGGATCTGTTCGCCTAGGATAAATGCAATGGCCGGGCTTAATCCGGCCATCACGAAGCAAATGCTCAGCTGCACCCCGTCGTGCTGCCGCAAGTGTCGCATTTCAGGCAGGTTCCGTTGCGCACCATGGTGAAGTTGTTGCACTCGGGGCAGGCCTCGCCGACATAGCCTCTCATCCGCGCTTCGGCACGCTTTTCGGCCACGGGACGATCCTTGGCTGCACCTGCAGGTGACGACCAAGCCAGCGTTTCAAGCGTCAACTCCTCGCCCTCTTCCTCCACCTTCATCGGCTCGGCTTTGAGCGCGGTGGCTCCGGCAAAGGCGAGAATGGTGCCCTTGATGTCCTCTTCTCTGGTGACGGCCATCAGGTTTGAGGTACGTCCGCGCAAAAGCCCTTTGGAGACAACGCGCTGCGCCTGTGTATTGGCCTGCGCCATGGCGCTGCCGGGTGGCGGCGAGCGGCCCTGCTCTTCGCCTTTGCCCAGCACATCATGGCCGATTTCGGAGGCGTCCACATGGGCAAGATCCATGCGGCCGAGATAGGAAATCGCCAGTTCGCGGAAGACGTAATCGAGAATGGACGTGGCATTCTTGATCGCGTCGTTGCCCTGCACGAAGCCCGCCGGTTCAAAGCGGGTGAAGGTGAAGGCCTCCACATATTCTTCCAGAGGCACGCCATATTGCAGGCCAAGCGAGATGGCGATGGCGAAATTGTTCATCAACGAGCGGAAGGCAGCGCCTTCCTTGTGCATGTCAATAAAGATTTCGCCGATACGGCCGTCCACATATTCGCCGGTGTGCAGATAAACCTTGTGGCCGCCGACGGTGGCCTTCTGGATATAGCCCTTGCGGCGATCCGGCAGCTTCTCGCGCTCCCGCATCCGCTCGACCTTTTCGACGATGCGCTCGACGATCTTTTCGGCCACCTGCGCCACGCGGGCAGGCTGCGACGCGGCGATGAACTTTTCAACGCCGGTTGTTTCAGCGTCCTGATCGTCCTCATCGTCTTCGATCAACTGGCTGTTGAGCGGCTGAGACAGTTTCGAACCATCGCGGTAGAGCGCATTGGCCTTGAGGGCCAGCTTCCACGAGAGCATATAGGCGCTTTTGCAATCATCAACGGTGGCCTCGTTTGGCATGTTGATGGTTTTGGAAATCGCTCCGGAAATGAACGGCTGCGCCGCCGCCATCATCCGGATATGGCTCTCCACCGAGAGATAGCGCTTGCCGGTGCGGCCGCATGGATTGGCGCAATCGAACACATGATAATGCTCAACATTCAAATGCGGTGCGCCTTCGAGGGTCATCGCGCCGCAGACGTGGATGTTTGCCGCTTCGATTTCGGCCTTGGAGAAGCCGAGGAACGGCAGCAGCTCGAAGCCAGGGTCATCGAGGCTTGCAGGCGGCACTTTCAGCTCATTGACCATGAATTCGGGGCCAAGCGCCCATTTGTTCAAGGCAAATTTGATGTCAAAAGCGCCCGCGAGGGTTTTTTCCAGCGCGTCCAGCTTGTCCTGCGTGAAGCCCTTGGCGCGCAGCGAGCCATGGTTGATGTGCGGTGCTTGCTTCAGCGAGGCATGGCCAACGGCAAAGGCCTCGATTTCGGCAAGATCGGCCTCGCGATATCCGAGCGCCCGCAAGGCATCCGGCACGGCGCGGTTGATGATCTTGAAATATCCGCCGCCTGCAAGCTTCTTGAACTTGACCAGCGCAAAATCCGGCTCGATGCCGGTGGTGTCACAATCCATCACCAGGCCGATCGTGCCGGTTGGCGCGATGACAGAGACTTGCGCGTTGCGGTAGCCGTGCTTCTCACCAAGGTTCAGGGCCAGATCCCATGCAGCTTTCGCGTGGGCGATGAGGCGCGTATCCTTGACGGAAGCGTGATCGAGCGGCACGGGCGAGACGGACAGGCCCTCATAGCCATGCGCTTCGCCAAATGCAGCGCGGCGATGGTTGCGGATAACCCGCAACATATTGGCCGCGTTGGCTTTATACCCGGCAAAAGCACCAAGTTCGGAAGCGATTTCGGCAGAAGTGGCGTAGCAAACACCGGTCATGATGGCGGTGAGCGCTCCGCCAATGGCGCGGCCTTCATTGGAATCGTAGCCGATGCCGGTGGACATCAACAAGCCGCCGATGTTGGCGAAACCGAGTCCCAAAGTGCGATATTCATAGGACAATTTGGCAATTTCCTTCGAGGGGAACTGCGCCATGGTGACAGAGATTTCGAGCACCAGCGTCCACAGCCGCACCGCGTGCTCATAAGATGCAATGTCGATATTGCCGTCGGCGGCCTTGAATTGCAGCAGGTTAAGCGAGGCAAGGTTACAGGCGGTATCGTCCAAGAACATATATTCCGAGCACGGATTGGAGGCGCGAATCGGCCCTGCCGCCGGGCAGGTGTGCCAATCGTTCATGGTGGTGTTGAAATGCAAACCCGGATCAGCGGAAGCCCAGGCGGCATAGCCGATCTGCTCCCACAAGTCTTTCGCCTTCAGCGTTTTGGCAACTTTGCCATCGGTGCGGCGGATCAGGTTCCAGTCGCCATTTGTCTCCACTGCGCGCAGGAAATCATCCTTGAGCGAGACGGAATTGTTTGAGTTCTGACCCGAAACTGTTAGGTAAGCCTCTGAGTCCCAATCAAGATCATAAGTATCAAAATCGATATCGGTGTAGCCCTGGCGGGCAAACTGCATCACGCGCTTGATATAATTGTCCGGCACATCAGAGCGGCGGGCGAGTTTGATTTCCTTTTTCAGAGCCGGATTTTTCTCCGGATTGAAGCAATCATCTCCGGCGCCTTCGCAATTGATGCAGGCTTTCAAAATCGCCTTCATGTGGCGCTT
>JANXSV010000058.1 GCA_025356505.1 Methylovirgula sp. | reverse complement strand
TTCGAGCCGGGACGGTTGCTGGTAGGCAATGCCGGAATTCTGGTGACTCAGGTGATTTATGTCAAAAGCGGCGAGGACAAAAGCTTCGTCATTGTCGATGCGGCGATGAATGATCTTATCCGTCCAACGCTCTATGAGGCGTATCACGATGTAAAACCTGTGCATCCACGCCCTGACGCGAAGCATATGATTGCCGACATTGTTGGCCCGGTGTGTGAAACCGGAGATTATCTGGCGCAGGATCGCGATCTGGCTGAGGTTCATCCGGGAGACCTGCTGGCTGTGATGTCAGCGGGAGCCTATGGGGCGGCGCAATCGGGCACTTATAATTCGCGGTTGCTGGTTCCGGAGGTTTTGGTGCGCGGCGGCGAATTTGCCGTCATCAGGCCGCGCGGCAGCTATGAGGCGCTGATTGCGCTAGATCATGTGCCGGAGTGGCTGGCGAAATAACATCCTTAAAAAACCAAAGTTTTGCTGCTAACGTAATCCTCTCAGGAGAGTAGGATTGCAGCAACGCTTTGAAAATCTGATCAAGCGCGCCAGATTGGTGCTGTTTCTGGAACAGCTCTGGCCGTTTCTAGCGGCGCTTGCCTGTTTGGCCGGGCTTTTTCTCATAGTATCATTTGCAGGGCTGTGGCTGGGTTTGCCGGGCTACGGCCGCGTGATCGGCGTGGCTGTTTTTGGGGTTGCAGCGCTCGGCCTTGTTTTTGTGATGGCGCGACTGCGATTGCCGGCCAGGGCCGCGGCGCTGCGGCGGCTCGACGAAAGCCATAGCACGAAAACGGGTGTTGCCAGTGCGCTGGACGATCAGCTTCTGCACCCCGAGCCGATCGCATCAGGAATTTTCGCTGAACACAAACGCCGCCTGAACGCACTTGCCGATGGCTTGAGAGTGCGGTTGCCGGTTTTGAATTTGGCCAAGCAGGACCCGTTCGCCTTGCGTGCGGCAATTGTATTGGGGCTGGTCGCCACTGCGTTTCTGGCGGGCGAAGAACGGTCCTTGCGTATTTTTGCCGCTTTTGATGCCAATATCGGCTTTGAACCTGCGGTTCCGGCGCGGCTGGATGCTTGGCTGACCCCGCCTGCCTATACAGGACAGGCACCGCAAATTCTCATAGGCGAGAAAATTGCATCGCCGCAGGCGCCAATCCTTGTGCCAGCGGGGTCGATTTTGAAATTTTCCGGGCAGGATATCGGCAAATTGCGCCTCGATATTCCTGCAGGCCTTGAACCACTCCAGGCGGAGACGAGCGAGCGAAGCTTCAAGGTGGTTGCTGATGCGGTTGTGAATGTTCCGCTTCAGGGCGGTGTGAGACATCTGAGTTTTCAGGCAATTGCCGATGTGCCGCCGCAGATCAGTTTGATCCTGCCGTTGCAGCGGGCAAAGCGCGGCGGTATCGCTTTCAAGTTCAAGACGCAAGACGATTACGGCGTCCGGTCGGCAGTTGCGGAAATCGCCGGACTTGACCCTTCACTGAGGGTTCTGGTCCCGCCGCCGCAACTGCCGCTGGTTCTGCCGCCAAAACACGGGCTGGGTGAAGGGTCAGGCACGGTGGAATTAGGGGACAGTCCCTGGGCCGGAGCGCGGGCTAAGCTTGCATTGACGGCGACAGACGACGCCGGGCAATCCGGGCATTCCGAGCCGCTCGAACTTACCTTGCCGCAAAAGCCATATCGCAATCCCTTGGCGCGCGCCCTTATCGAGCAAAGACGCGATTTGCTGTTAACGCCGGATGGGCAGCGTTCGCATGTTTCACGCGCGTTGGGTGCGATGCTGATCGCGCCGGATGTTTTTGCCGTTCCTTCCGCGGCCTATCTGGGGATACGTACCGCCGAAACACGGTTGAAGGCTGCGGATTCAGACGCAGCTTTGCTTGATGTGGGGGCTCTGCTGCTTGATGTGGCGCAGGGGTTGGAGGCCGGACAGCGCGGCGGTGCTGACAAGGCTTTACAAGCGGCCAAGGATGCTCTGCGCGAGGCGATTAAAAATGGTGCCTCTAAGGAAGAGATCGCCAAGCTGATGCAGGAATTGCGGGCCGCGCTGGACAAGGCGCTAAAAGAGGCCGCCAAAAATCCAAATGCGCCCGGCAAAAACGCGCAGAAGTTATCCTCCGGCGATTTGCAAGATCTGCTCGATAAACTGGAAGAGAGCGCCAAATCCGGTGATGAAGATCAGGCTCAAGCTCTGCTCGACATGCTGGATAATCTCACCGTAACAGCGCAGGGAGAGGGTGAGGACGGAGCGTCGCCACTTGATGAGGCCTTGAACGGTTTGGATGACCTCAGCCGTGAACAGCAGGATTTGCGCGACAAGACCTTTTCACAAAATCAGGACGAGCAAAGTCAGGCCGAGGGCAATGGCGACGGCGAGTCTTTGCACGAATCTTTGCAGAAAAATCAATCAGGGTTGCGGCGTAAGCTGGAGGATTTGAAAAAGAAGCTGGGTGAAAATGGCATTCCGGGTTCTGGACTTGGCGCAGCCGAGGAGGCTATGAAGCAGGCCGAAGGCGCGCTGGGCAAAGGCAAACCTGGACGAGGCGCTGCCGTCGAGGCGCAGGGCAAAGCGTTGGAGGCGCTGCGAAAAGAAGCGCAGGCGCTTGCCGAGCAAAGTGGCCAGGGCGAGCAAAACACCAAAAGCGGTAAAGGCGGGCGCACCGGTAAGCGGGACCCGCTGGGGCGGGAAAGCCCTGATGAAAATGCAGACGGGGACAAAAACGCGGGTAGCGGAACGCCGAAGGCCACTTCCGCTGCGCGGGCGAGGCGCGTATTCAAAGAAATCCAGAAGCGCCGCGCCGAAGCCGGTCGTCCCGCGCTGGAGCAAGACTATCTCGACAGGTTGATGAAGGATTTTTGAACCCGAATCGGCGCGCCGGGGAAAATTCGGGGCGCTCCGCCGCAGTATTCAAGAAACACCTGCACAGGCTTGGCTTGCACAGAGGCTTCGCTTGGACAGAGGCTTGGCATTTTCAGGGCCGTGATATGTTGTCACAGCGCAGTGCCCTTGTCGCAGTCCGATGCGGGGCACAGTTAGGATAAAAAGGAAAAACGATATGTTTGCGAATTGGTTGACGATTTTGGCGGTGGCCGCTGTGACGGTAGTTCTGGTGCTGGGCTTGGCAAATATGCTCAAAGGTGGCAGCCCGAATAAAAGCCAGATGTTCATGCGCTGGCGTGTCGGATTGCAATTCATCGCTATCGTCTTGATCATGGGTGTGCTGTATTTTCGCGGACATTGATGATGTTCAAGCCTGCGCAGGGCGAAGCGTGGACTTTACGGCGCATAGGGGGCCAATAAAACGTGGTTAAGCTCACCAAAATTTACACTCGTACCGGCGACGATGGCACGACGGGTTTGGGATCTGGCGCACGCGTCAAAAAGTTTGACCGCCGCGTTGAAGCCTATGGCACTGTGGATGAGACCAATGCGGCTGTTGGGCTGGTGCGGCTGTCGACGCAGGGCAGCGATATCGCTGACCTCGCCTTGGTGGACGAGATGTTGGCGCGGGTCCAGAATGATTTATTTGACCTTGGTGCCGATCTTTGTACGCCCGTGACCACGGAGCCTCTGCGTTATGAACCTCTGCGGGTGGTTGCCGATCAGGTACTGAGGCTTGAGGCGGAGATCGACCAGCTCAATGTCTATTTGAGCCCGTTGCGCAGCTTCGTATTGCCCGGCGGCAGCGCTGCTGCGGCGCAATTGCATCTGGCCCGCACAATCTCGCGCCGTGCAGAACGCATCATGGTGGAATTGGCTTTGACGCCGGGGGAGCATGTAGGCTCTGAGGCCCTTAAATATATCAATCGTTTGTCGGATTTTCTGTTTGTGGCGTCGCGTTTTGTTAACGGGCGCGGGGCAGGCGATGTTTTGTGGGTGCCGGGTCTGACGCGGCCGTGAGGCCTATTCAAGCACTATTGAGATGGCACCAGTCAAAAGACCGCGTTGACTTGCAGATGCGTCATGGATACGAAATTTAGCAACCAGTTTTGTGATCCAGCCCGTGCGTGTGTACGGGTGGTTATCTTGAGACCGGGTGGTAATCTTGAGACAATGCGCGGTGCCGCATCTGCCGCGAAGAGCAAACATTGAGGAGCTTATGAGATGAAAATTCTCGTGCCGGTAAAACGGGTTGTGGACTATAATGTCAAAATTCGCGTCAAGGCTGACGGATCCGGCGTAGAGCTTGCCAATGTTAAGATGTCGATGAACCCTTTCGATGAGATTGCGGTGGAAGAGGCGCTGCGGCTGAAAGAGGCAGGCAAGGCAACGGAAGTCGTCGTGGTTTCGATTGGTCCAGCTCAGGCGAGCGAGACTTTGCGGACCGGCCTGGCGATGGGCGCTGACCGTGGTATTCTGGTCAAGGCGGAAGGCAGCGTCGAGCCGCTCGCTGTTGCTAAAATATTGAAGCGCATTGCCGAAGATGAAGCGCCGGGGCTGATTATTCTTGGCAAACAGGCCATTGATGATGATGCCAATCAGACGGGCCAGATGCTTGCGGCCCTCTTGAACTGGCCGCAGGGCACATATGCGTCCAAAGTCGTTATCGGCGAGGGCGATGTTGAAGTAACGCGCGAGGTGGACGGCGGGTCACAAACAGTCACTTTGAAACTGCCAGCGATTGTCACCACAGATCTGCGTTTGAACGAGCCTCGCTATGCCTCGCTGCCAAATATTATGAAGGCGAAAAAGAAGACGATCGACGAAAAAACTCCGGAAGAGCTGGGCGTCAGCATAGTGCCGCGGCTCAACGTGTTGAAAACGGTGGAGCCGTCTGGCCGCAAAGCCGGTATCAAAGTTGGCTCGGTGGCCGAACTGGTGGCAAAGCTCAAAACTGAAGCGGGAGTGATCTGATGTCTGTTTTACTATTGGCTGATCATCATGGCGGTCACCTTTCTGAAGTCACATCCAAAGCTTTAACGGCGGCGTTGCAGATGGGCGGCGACGTGCATGTGCTCGTTGTGGGGCAGAGTGTTGCCGGTATTGCAGCCGAAGCGGCAAAGCTTTCCGGCGTGGCCAAGGTGTTGGTTGCCGACAACGCGCTTTATGCGCATGATTTGGCCGAGCCGGTTGCGGCGTTGATATCCTCTTTGAGCGCGCATTACAGCGCAATCGTCGCGTGTGCCACACCGGGGGCCAAAAACATCATGCCCCGCGTCGCTGCTTTGCTCGACGTGATGCAGGTTTCTGAAATCACGAAAGTGATATCAGCAGATACGTTTGAACGGCCGATCTATGCTGGAAATGCCATCCAGACTGTGCAGAGCACGGATAAAATAAGGGTCGTCACGGTGCGTACGGCCTCTTTTGCGGCAACCGAAACAGGCGGATCAGCGGCAATTGAAGCGGTTTTGGCGGCGGCAGACCCCGCGCTGTCGCGCTTTACAGCTGAAGCCTTGGCCAAATCAGATCGTCCTGAGTTGACCTCGGCAAAGATCATTATTTCGGGCGGCCGGGCGATGCAGAATTCGGATAATTTCAAGACCTATATCGAACCGGTTGCCGACAAGCTTGGCGCTGCCATGGGCGCATCGCGCGCAGCGGTTGACGCGGGCTATGCTCCGAATGATTGGCAAGTGGGGCAAACCGGCAAGGTCGTGGCGCCCAATCTCTATATCGCCGTTGGAATTTCAGGTGCCATTCAGCATTTGGCAGGTATGAAGGATTCCAAGGTTATCGTGGCGATCAACAAAGACGAAGAAGCGCCGATTTTCCAGGTCGCCGATTATGGTTTGGTGGCTGACTTATTTACCGCTCTGCCGGAATTAACCAAAGAGCTAAGCAAGTAGATCAATGGGACTGTAATCGAGGTCGTATAGGCTAAGATGATACTAGACGGCGCGCTATCATAGCCTATGATCGCGCCGTTCCAGTTGCGCTACCAAAAACAGGTTTGGTGATGAGTTTTGAAATTCACAAGGTCGGGGTTATCGGTGCTGGCCAAATGGGCAACGGCATAGCGCAGGTGTGCGCGCAAGCCGGAATAGATGTGCTGCTGTTCGACATTTCAGCCGAACGTATTCAGGCGGGCCTTGCGACAATCAATGGCAATCTCAGCCGCCAGGTTGGCCGTCAGGCGATCAATGAAGCGCAGCGCAAATCGGCTCTGGAGCACATTGTCGCTGCTTCCGATTATGCCGCCTTTAGCGACTGTGATCTGGTGATTGAAGCTGCCAGCGAAAACGAGGCGGTGAAAAAGAAGATTTTCAACGGTCTTGGCGCGCATCTCAAACCGCAGGCGCTGATGGCGTCTAACACCTCGTCAATCTCCATCACCCGACTGGCTTCGGTCACGGATCGACCTGAACGCTTTATCGGGATTCATTTTATGAATCCGGTTCCCAAAATGCAGCTGGTCGAACTTATCCGCGGCATCGCAACCGATGATGCGACATTTGATGTGGCAAAGCAGTTCATCGGGCGGCTTGGCAAAGTTGTGACAATGTCCGAGGATTTCCCGGCATTTATCGTCAATCGAATCTTGCTGCCGATGATCAATGAAGCCATTTACACGCTTTATGAGGGTGTGGGCTCGGTTGACGCCATAGATACGGCAATGCGTCTCGGGGCAAATCATCCGATGGGGCCGCTGCAACTGGCCGACTTCATTGGTTTGGACACATGCCTGTCAGTGATGCAGGTGCTGCATGAGGGGTTGGCGGATTCCAAATACCGCCCTTGCCCGCTGCTGGTAAAATATGTCGAGGCCGGGTGGCTGGGCCGCAAGACCCAGCGCGGATTTTACGATTATCGCGGCGAAACGCCTGTCCCCACGCGCTAAAATCAAACGCATCAGTATTCGCCCGGAGCGCTTTCGCGCTTCGGGATTTTTTATGCAATGACGCCATGCTCGGATGAGGGGCTCAAAAAGGGTGCACGCCACCCCTTGAGACTCGCCCAGACCTTTTGATCCAGCGAGAACATATCGGCGGCCAAGGATCCGCCCAGCGACGCGCTGGCGCAAAGTCCGCCACCGGTGTGGGTAAAGTCACACTTTTCGAGCACCCGGCGCGATGCACCGTTTGCGACCCGCACCCGTGCGGTGATGTCCTTGGTCGAGGTCAGGCTGAATACGGTATCGATCATCGCCTGTGTCGCTTCCGTGGCATAGTTTTGCCCCCAGAATTCTGGGTGCAAGGCGTAGCCGATTTCAGCGCTCGCTTCCGGGGTGATTTCAGCGCTGATAAAGCCGATGAGACTGCGGCTGCCGGAGCGCAAGGTCATCACAAGATTGAGGGCTTCACCCTGCGCATTGTGCTTGCGAGTGTCGAGAACATAGGTGTCGGCTGCGCTGCGCGGATAGGGGTGCGGGATGCGGCTGGTCTGCTTTGCAACGTCTATCCGGCTGGCAATGGCGTGGATGGCCGGGGCGTCAGCCGCGCGGGGCCAGCGCAGCCAAAGCCGACTTGTTTCCAAACGGAAGACATCGTCACGGGTTAAATCAGGAAACATGGTTTTGAGCTCCAGTTTCTCCGGCTTAGGTGATTTGTATTAAGCCGGAACGACAAAGGGGAAAGTGGTTTCCCACTTCCCCCGCTCAAAACCCTGTTGGGTCTTTATGAATTTGCCTGAAAAGATAAAGGTTTGAACACTTTGTCTCTTCTGGAAAGGCCTAAACCCAAACTCACCGGTTCTGTGGGACCGGTGAGGGAATTTGCCTCCACCGTTATTCTGCAGCCTTAAGGGCCGGTTTCGCGAGTACCGAGATATAAGCTCGGCCATTTGACTTGGTTTTAAATTCCACATGGCCCTCAGCCATCGCAAACAAAGTATGGTCTACGCCCATACCGACATTGACGCCGGCATGCCATTTGGTGCCACGTTGACGTACAATGATGTTGCCCGGAATTACGGCTTCGCCGCCGAACTTCTTTACTCCAAGGCGGCGACCGTCAGAGTCGCGCCCGTTGCGGGATGAGCCGCCTGCTTTTTTATGAGCCATTGTCTTGCTCCAAAATCTGTGTCGCGCCGATTAAGACGCTGTGATGAAAAGTTCAATACCCCATTTTCAGGGATATTGGAACCGGTTTTGTCCGCTAACTCTTGCAATCTGCAGAGTTAGTCCTTTTTTACCTTGGCCTGATCGATTTTGGCGCGGGGTGGCTTGCCGGCAAGCAGTTCTTTTGCCTGGACGATCCACTCTTCATTGACGATGCGACCCTTGAGCGACAGCTCGGCGTCATATTTGGCGACGTCGGCATCAGTCCATTCAGCAACTTGCTTCCAGCTGGTGATGCCGGCAGCCTTCAAACGCTTACCGATGGTGGGCCCGATGCCGTCGATGATTTCAACATCATCCGAAACGGCGCTTGCGGAGATTGCAGCTGCTGGAGAGGCGGCCGAAACAACCTTGGTTGTCTTGCTGGCTTTGGCACCATCGGTCAGGATTTGTGTGATCTGAACAATTGTCAGGTCCTGGCGATGGCCACGCTTGCGCTTTGAATTCTGACGACGGCGCTTTTTGAATGAGATCGACTTTGGACCGCGGGTCTGCTCGACGATTTCGCCGGCAACCGATGCGCCAGCAAGCGTCGGCGCGCCGAAATGCGCGGTGCCGTCGTTGCTGACCATCAAAACATGATCAAAAGTAACGTGATCGCCGGCATTGCCGGCAACGGTTGAGAGCGTAATCTTGTCGTCGACAGCAACTTTATACTGCTTGCCGGCGGCTTTGATGACTGCGAACATCTTTTTGTCCTCGTGTTCAAACCGCCTTACCCGTTCGTGTGAGAACAATGGCAGACGGCTTCTTGGCAGCTGAAACCAGCGGGAATATCTGAGGCTTTGCTCACCAACGCTTTTCATGTGAGCGAAGAAATCGCGCAAAACGAAAAGCGCGGCTAAAGGGCCGCGCCAGATGGAGTGTCTATAGAAGCTGTGTGAGGCGTTTGTCAATACGCCGTCACATATGCCTTCGCCCTCTCGCATCCTTGCGCATCGCGGCGGGCGGCATCTTAGAATTAACCACGTGTTAACCCTGACTTGCCGTGCAAGCTACATAGGCTATTGTAGGATGAAACTGTTGTGAGGGTTTTGCGTGGGTGTGCATTTTTCTTCCGCCGGGATGGCAAATCGCAAAGCGCGACCGCTAGACGAGATGCGGGATAGCGAGATGCAGGCGCAACATATGTCAAACCGCACCGATTTTAGAATTTGGACGGATTGTACGCGAACCCATCATGGTGCGGCACGCGAAGTGCTGATTGCCTGTGAAAGCGAGATCAAGGTGGGGCGCACGGAACGTGATGTTTTTGCAGCACACGGGCATGGGTTCGATCAGCCTGATTTTGCTTTGGTGGTGCGGTGATGCGGCTGCGTCATGCGCTCGTGATTTTGCCGGTGGTTTTGAGCGGCTGCGTTGATACGGCGGGCAAGCTGGAAGTTGATCCAAATATCGCCGTGGACACGGTGAAGGTGATGCCGGTGGCGGGTGCCAATATTGCTGCTGTTCCGTTGAATGTCGCGCGCTTCGAGGGGCTTTCGGCAGAACAGACCCCGGCTTTTGTCGCCGAATTGCAGCGTCAGGGCGCCGGGCGGCAAGTGGCATTTGCTGATGGTAAAAAGGCTAAATATGTGGCGTTGGGCTATGTCAGCGGTTTCACTGTCGGGCCAACAACACGATTTGTTTATGTCTGGGACGTGTTTGACGCCGCGAAACATCTGCGCCAGCGGGTTTCGGACGCTGTTATCGTGCAGGGGGTCGCGAGCGAGCCTATGGCGCTTTTGAGTCCCGAGGTCTCCAACGCTCTGGCGGCCAAAAGCGCCGATGATCTGGCAGCTGTATTGTCCAATATGCCCGAAGCGCGCGGTAAATAGCCGGTTTCGCGTAAGTTTAGGTGGAGAGTGCCAAGCGTCAGCTTGTCTCACGGGAGATGCCCTGCTAAGAGGCCGAAGAACGTGTTTCACGGTCGCCCCCGCGCGCAGCCGTGGTTGTCTGCAAACCAAGCAGGACTTTGCCTTATGGCCTCATCGATGAAGATTCTCGCCGGCAATTCCAATCATATGCTGGCCGAATCCATCGCCGCCTATGTGGGTGAGCCTCTGACGAAATGTCAGGTTCGACGCTTCGCAGACATGGAAATTTTTGTTGAAATTCAGGAAAATGTGCGCGGCAAGGATGCATTTGTCATCCAGTCCACATCTTATCCAACCAATGACCATCTCATGGAACTGCTGATTATGACGGATGCGCTGCGGCGCTCGTCGGCTAGGCGTATCACAGCCGTGGTGCCCTATTTCGGCTATGCCCGGCAAGATCGCAAGCCGGGGCCGCGTACGCCGATTTCGGCCAAGCTGGTAGCAAATCTGATCACGCGATCGGGTGTGGACAGGGTTCTGACTGTGGATTTGCATGCGGGACAGATTCAGGGATTTTTTGATATTCCAACTGACAATCTTTATGGCGCGCCGGTGATGGTGCGGGACATTAAGGAGCGGATGGATCTTTCCAATGTCATGGTCGTATCGCCGGATGTGGGCGGTGTGGTGCGCGCCCGCGCGCTGGCCAAACGCATTGATGCGCCGCTGGCCATCGTCGACAAGCGCCGCGAGCGTGCTGGCGAGTCCGAAGTCATGAACATCATCGGCGATGTCACCGGCAAGAGCTGTATTCTGGTCGATGATATCATCGATTCAGGTGGCACATTGTGCAACGCGGCTGAAGCCCTTTTGGCCAAGGGTGCCAAGGATGTGTACGCTTATATCACGCATGGCGTTTTATCGGGCGGCGCTGTTGCCCGTGTCGCGGCTTCCAAACTTAAAGAGCTGGTATTGACCGACACAATTCAGCCGACTGAGGCGGTGCGCGTCGCCAAGAATATCCGGGTGATTTCGATTGCGCCGCTGATCGGCGAGGCGATTCAGCGCACCGCCCGCGAGGAAAGCGTTTCCAGCCTATTCGACTAAGCAAATTCAGCTGCGCCCGACAGCCAGAATGATCGCGGTAAAATGGCATGCAGCGGCGCAGGCAACAAACCCGTGCCAGATTGCATTTTGATATTTCAACGAATGCCAGCGATAAAACACGATGCCCCCGGTGTAGAGCAGTCCGCCTACAACGATCAGCGCCAAGGTGGTGGAGGGAAGCGCCTGTGTGAGGGGCTTGAACGCGATCACCGCCACCCAGCCCAGCGCGACATAGGCGAGCAGGGACACGCGGTCGTAACGACCAGGCAAGAACAGCTTGAGGCCGACACCGCATATTGTGCCTCCCCAAACCACCGCAGCCAATGTCCAAGCCAGAGCGTGGTCAGGCAATTGCGAAAGGATGGCGGTGTAGGTTCCGGCGATCATGAGATAAATCGACGAATGATCGAAGCGCCGCAATGTCCATTTCAGCGACGAGTCCGGAGCGAGATTATAGGCACAGGAAAATCCGAACAGCAGGAAGAAGCCTGCGGCATACACCGCCATGGCCAATCCATCGCTGAGGCTACCCATGATGGTGACCCGCGCAAACAGCGCCGAAAAAGCCATAAGTCCCGCAACAATCGCTGCGGCATGGATGAAGCCATCAGCAATAAGTTCGCCCTGCGTGTAGGAACGCTTGAGCAATCGCGGGTGGTGTGACGGCATCGCCATCGGGTGTTCCTTTGTTGGGTTTTGGATTCTGCGCGTTTAGCAGAAACGGCATATTAAATATGCCGTTCGATTGCAGAATGCTTCCTTGTGTCGCGCATGAAAATATACACCAGCAATGAGACCGCAATACAGGCCGTGAGGTAATAATAAAAATATTCCTCATGACCGGCGGATTTCCAGTTCAGCGCCAAAGGCTCGGCTGTACCCCCGAAGATAGAGACAGCCAGAGCATATGGCACAGCAATACCTGTCGCGCGCACCGATGTCGGGAACAGCTCCGCTTTGACGACCGCGTTGATCGATGTGTAACCCGAGACGATCATCCAGGCTGCGGCGATCAGGCAGAAGGCTACGAACGCGCTTTTGGTGCCTTGCAGCGCGGTCAGCAGCGGGATCGTAAACAAGACTCCGGCAATACCGAAGCCGATAAGCAGCTTTTTGCGACCGATATGGTCAGAAATTGCACCATAAATGGGCTGAAGAATCATGGCGAAAATCAAAGAGGCGCCCGAAACCAACGTGGTTTCAATGTCGCTTAAACCAACCGACAGTTTGAGGAATTTTTGCATGTAGGTTGTGTATGTGTAGAACGCGGCTGTCCCGCCCATGGTCATGCCGATGACGAGAAGCGTTTCCTTCGGATAGTTCAGGAAAGCAAAGGGAGAGGGACGCAGCACCTTGTTGGCTTTGGCCTGCGTAAAGGCTTCCGACTCGTGCATGTTGCGGCGCATGTAGGCCGCGACAATGGAGAGCAAAGCGCCGATCACAAAGGGAATACGCCAGCCCCAGGCTTTGAGCTGGTCGGGGGTGAGAAACACCTGCTGCAAGGCGAGCAGAACAATGAGGGCGCAGAGTTGACCGCCAATGAGCGTGACATAGAGAAAGCTCGAATAGAACCCGCGCTTGCCGGGCTCTGCCACCTCGGCGACATAGGCGGCGCTGGCGCCATATTCACCGCCGAGACTTAAACCCTGGATAATCCGCGCCAGTGCCAACACAACGGCAGCGCCAAAGCCAATCGTGGCATAGGTCGGCGTTACCGCGATCATCAACGAGCCAAAACACATCATCAACACAGAAATGGTCATGGACGTGCGCCGGCCATAGCGATCTGCCAACTGGCCGAAGAGCCAACCGCCAATGGGCCGCATAAGGAAGGTGACAGCAAACAAAGTTGAGGTTTTTAGGTTTTCTACGACGGGGTCGCCGGAAGGGAAAAAGCTGGACGCAAAATAAAGCTGGAATGCCGCATAGGCGTAGAAATCATACCACTCGACAAGATTGCCTATCGAGCC
>JANXSV010000017.1 GCA_025356505.1 Methylovirgula sp. | reverse complement strand
GGCGATGTTTTGAAATAGCGAAAGATGCGAGTGTGAGACATGATTGTAATCCTACCGCCATGCCATCAGTCGGCAAGTTGATTTTCCTCTGACAGTGCCGTTTGCCGAGCTCGCCATGCAGAATGAGTTTTTGAAGGAGGCTCTCGGAAAAAAATAACAGGGCCTTCCGACCGCCGACGGATGGCCGAGAAAGTTGTGGCGCAGAACGAGGCAAGCATTGCACTTGCTTGCAGAACCTTTGGTTTGAGTGAGACGTGTTATCGCTACGCGCCCAAGCTCAGCGATGAAAACGAGGTGATCGCCGATCTTTGATGGCTATCACTGCGGCGCACCGCAGCTGGGGCCTTTGCTAGTGCTTTTTGTATTTGCGCAATGTGAAAGGCCGTTCATAGAACTACAAGCAAATATACCGGATTTACCGCGAATTCGAGTTCAATCTACGCATAAAGCCGCGAAAACGTCTCACCCGGGAGGTGCCAGAAGCGCTTGCTGTACCTGAAGCTCCCAATGTCAGCTGGTCGATGCATTTTATGGCCGACCGGCTGGAGAATACGCGGGCCTTTCGCCTGTTCAATGTGTTGGATGACTTTAACCGCGAAGGGCTTGGCATTGAAGTTGACTTCTCGTTGCCAACCACCAGGGTCATCCGCTCACTCGAGCGCATCATCGCATGGCGCGGACGGCCGCTTTCGATCAGGGTTGATAGTGGCCCTGAATATATCAGCGAGGCGCTCAAACAATGGGCGGCAAATAATGGCATTGCGCTGCGCCATATCCAACCAGGCAAACCACAGCAGAATGCCTATATCGAAAGATACAACCGAACCGTTCGCCACGAATGGCTTGGCCAATATAACTTCTCAACAATCAACGAGGTGCAAGATCACGCCACACAATGGCTCTGGACATACAACAATGAACGCCCCAGCGCGAGTTGGGGCACCATTGGTTCGAGCCAAATGAGCGCGGCCTCGGCGGCATAACACCCGTGCACAAACTGAAATTGGCGGCGTAAATTCTACCGCTGAACACTATTAGAAATGGGGGGATTACCAGCTAGGCTTCAGTCTTCCCGTTAATCGCGCGCCGCGATTGACATAACCCCTGGCTCAGCGCCACCAATCGAATGGCCACTTGAAAAGCAAGGTGAGCTTCAACGTCGTCGCGGATAGGGAGCGGTGCAGGAGATTATGTTGACGGGCCCATCTTGGGCATCGCCGAGCAACGCCCTGAAAACTATCTCTGAATATTGCAAACAGAATCTCACGCTGAAACAGGGTCACGCATACCGCTTGGAGATGCGGATTGAGGGCCTGAACGGGCGCTCCGACTTGCTGCTTGCGCTTCCGGACTGATCCGGGCGGTATTCTCGTTTCCCGATTGTCTTTGGGAAAGCTCGCGGTGTCGACGGATTTTAGCCGCGAAAATCGTTCCGAACCGGTTCCACCGGAACCGGACACTCTTGTGGGTGATGTCGATGCTTGAACACTTTGGATGAGGAGAAAAAGCAGATGACTCTACTTGTTTATTATTGCGGCGTCCGCGGAGAAGCTCTGTCCCTGAAATGCGCCAAACGCGTGGCGATGATCAAAACGTGGCTGCATCGCAGCCTCGCCCAAAACGAACTTGCCTAAAGCCATGACCAATTTTCAACCGATCTCTCACCCGATGAAGTTCTCGCTGCCATACCGTGCATGGCAAACAGCACGAGTTTTGACCTGCGATTAAATTTTCTTAGTGCAGCGGATAGAGCCTCTATGTTTTTGTATTGCTCCGGTTCTGTGGACTGCCAGAGAGAGTTTTCTGCTTTATTTTCTTACGGGCGGAAGGCGCAGAAGACCCTTAATGCATCTAACTTTTAATGCGGGCACCAGGCATCTATTTTAATAAAGCGCTCAGATGACTTGCCTGCGGCTGCAACTGACGGGAGCGCCTAAATCGCAAAGGTGACTTATTTCCATTAGAAGGCTCAATATTATGGCACACTGCCGACCGCGATGTGTCGGTTGAAGATTTTGGAAGGAATAAATGCCAAATTCTAATAGTTCGCCGCTAGTTTGTCGTTCCATCGCGCCATGCCGCCGATCCGTCAATTCATTCGCGCAAATTCATTTTGAAACTCATGCCTCGGTCACGTCTTTCCAAGACAGGAATAACATCATCCCAATTAAAGCCACACCTAAAAATATATGCTGAGCGTGAGTGCTAACGTTGTCCAACTGTAGAATATTTGTGAGAATTGAGACGATCAACACCCCAGAAAAAACTCCGAAAACAGTTCCAACTCCGCCAGCTAGCCTGACCCCCCCTACAACAATCATTGTAATAGCGATAAGTTCATAGCCTACGCCCGCGTTCGGATCGCCGATACCCAGTCGACTTGCACCAATGACACCGGCTGTCGCAGCGAGCATGCCGCTGATGACATAAGTCGAAGTTTTGATCCAAGTCACCTTTATTCCAAACAGGCCTGCCGTCTCTTCAGAGCCACCAACAGCATAGATATGACGCCCATACCGCGTATGGCCAAGAATGATAAAAGCCCCCGCGAAAGCGATCACCAAGAACAATACGCCATTTGGCACACCGAAAATATATCCCTGAGCGATCACTTTGAATTCCTCTGGTATACCCTCAAAGAGTGGCGCCCCATTGGTCATAAAATATATGACAGATCGCGCGCCAATCATTGTGGCCAATGTAGCTATTATCGGCTCCATTTTGCCTCTAGTAACTAATATTCCGTTGATCAAACCGATCATAGCACCGAACAAAATAGCGCCCACAATCGACAACCATACCGGATATCCGGCAGCTACCAAGAGTGCCGCCGTGACATTTCCGATCCCCATTACAGATCCAACAGAAAGGTCAATCCCACGGCCAAGCACGACAAACATCATGCCAATGGCGATTATTGCCGGCTCTGCCGCGTACTGGAAAATATTAAGGATATTATTAACCTGTATAAATCTATCAGAACTGAGAGATCCAACTATAAACAAAAATAAAACCACGAATAACGGCATGTATTCCGCAAAGGCAAATTTATTGGTTACCCTCGACCCAGGTTTTTTATTGCTCAAGATTGTATGCATTTCATCCCTCCCATACGCCTTGCCCGCGGGTATTTGAGCTGTATAGCCTGTTGCCCCGCGCCCCATATCTCATGCGGCACTCATCCAGCATTGCCCCGCTTCAACTCGACGTATTCCCGACTCTTTATCTTGCCCGTGACCAGTCATCGTTTTATCAGACCGATGACGGTATTGGCTGTGTCATGGCTTGGTGCCCAATCGCGCGATTGTCTCTAATCAGTGCCTTGTCCAGAATATTTTCTTCGGTCAATTCTTCGCCGGAAAGAATTCCACTGACCCTGCCATTCTTCATGACGATCACCCTGTCGCACATTCCTATGAGCTCGAGAAGTTCTGAGGAATAGAGAAGCACCGGAAGGCCACTTTTGGCGAGAGAGCTTATTTCTTCGTAAATCTCCAATTTGGCACCAATGTCTACTCCGCGCGTCGGTTCCTCAAGCAATAGAACCTTATAAGATCCGATTAACCATCTTCCGAACAAGGATTTTTGTTGGTTGCCACCACTTAAGCTTCCGATTTTGGCAAAGGGTCCGCTCAACTTTATGCCTAAACGCTTGATGACGTTTTCAGACGCGACTTGTGCAAGGCGTTTCCTGACGATCAGTCCATGCCAAGAAAAATGACTCTTAAGTACGCTTGCAGTCAAATTAAACGACACGGTCTTATTTAGGAAAAGTCCGTCGGCCTTTCTGTCCTCGGGAACATATGCTAAGCCCTGTGCAATGCTGTGCTTCGGACTAGTGATTACCAACCTTTTACCATCGATTTCGACACTTCCGAGGGCTACTTGCTTCAGACCGAACAAGGCTTTTATCACCGAACTAGCGCCTGAACCCTCCAGCCCCGCTATTCCCACAATTTCCCTACTTTTGACGTCAAAAGTCACGTCATCCAGTTCGCCGTCGACGGCAAGACCCCTGACGTCGAGAGATACGGTTTCTGTCGGCGGCTCTCGCCGAGGGTAAAACTCAGGCAAGTCCCGTCCGACCATCAGCCTTACAATCTCGTCTTCTTTGATACGCCCAACACTCTCGGTTTTAACAAGGCATCCGTCACGGAGCACTGAGATCCGGTCAGCTATTTGGAATATTTCTCTTATTCGATGTGAAACATAGATAATGCTGATGCCTTTGCGTTTTAACTCGTCAATCAGGGTAAAAAGCGCATCGATTTCCCCCTGGTTGAGGTTCGCTGTAGGTTCGTCCATAATGACAACAGATGCAGCGCGCTTGTGAACAGCGCGGATTATTTCCACCATCTTCCGCGACGAAGGCGTTAGCTTTCTCATCTTTTGAGATGCGTCAATGTTTAACCCAAGCTCATCGATCTGCAATTGCGCGTTGTTATGAAGAGACTTCCAATCAATAAAAACCCCATACTTAGTTGGCTCTATTCCCGCGTAAAGATTTTCAGCAACCGTCAAGTCAGGAATTTCTTGAATTTCCTGAAATAGTGTGGCCACGCCCCCGACTTGAGCCTCGAAGGGACTGTGGAACTTTACGCTCTTGCCGTCCAAAAATATCGCGCCCGAATCTGCATGATGCACCCCAGAAATTATTTTGATCAGAGTCGACTTTCCTGCCCCGTTTTCCCCCATCAATGCGTGAACCTCGCCCTTCTTCAAGGTAAGGTTAAGATCTACAAGGACTTTATTCGCTCCAAAGCTTTTGGAGATGCCTCTGATTTCAAGTGCATTTGCGTCAACGGTCATGTTCCCTCCGTTTTCCGAGCCGATACGACCACAATTACTATTATCACAGCGAGAATAAACCTTTGAAACCAGATCCCCATTCCCAGAAGGACGAGGAAATTGAGCATTATAGCGCTCACTAACGCGCCCAAGAATGCGCCTACAATGGTTCCTTTCCCGCCAGCAAGACTACCCCCGCCCAATACGATAGCCGCAATAGCCATAATGACCATTTCGACAGAGGTTCCGCCGGTCGCTGCCGTCGCAGGTTGGAATGAACCGGACCGGGCAAATGTAAGATACCCTGCCAGCGCAGCTAAAATACCACTCAGGATATATACTGAACATTCGATTTGCTTGGTATTAATCCCAACGTTGCGGGCCGCGAGTTTATTCGAGCCTAAGGCGTAGATATTTTTTCCATAAACAGTTTTCGACATGACCCACCAGAACACCAATACGACCAGCATCATTGTCAGTGCCGGAATTGGGATCCCTGCTACGGTACCACCGCCGATAGCCCTAAAGGTTGGATCGATCCCCTTGGGAGCCACCGCGTTACCTTGTGTGTAAGTCATCACAACGCCGGTCATGATGCCGCCTGTTGCCAAGGTTGCAATAAAAGGCTGCATTCTTGCGTAAACCGTCAAAAGACCGTTAACGACCCCCAACCCCGCCCCTAATAACAAGGCCAAGACGAGGGCAACTCCTGCTGAAACACCAGACCCTAAAATTAGGACGGTACACAGGCCGACTAGCTGCATAATTGCGCCGACGGAGAGATCAATTCCACCAATGATGAGTACAAGCGCCATGCCTGTCGTGACGATGGCAAGATATGAGCTTTGGCGACTCAAGTTGAAAAGATTGTCTAACGTAAAAAAATACTCAGTGAGCAGTGGCCCAATCGTAAAAGTTAAGGCAATAAGAATCACCAGCGTGAATTCTGACCGATATTCGTTCAGCCAGCTGTAGATTGTTGTTTGAGCATTACTCTTTTGCATCTAGCACTCTTTTCCACTACTCAGCCTGAAAATGGCCATCAGATTTCCCGCGTTTGTCATCGATGAATTAAAAGGCGCAGATAGTGCGGTAAAGTGCCCAATTTTATACAAGTCGCGCTGTCCCGACCGCAAATATAGCCATCATTGGGAAGTGCGTTGGGTTTGAATGTTCTTCACTTCAGTCATCCAACTACATTGCCAGCTATCGAAACTGGCAATTTTCAACCAGCTAACTCCGACGCTCCCCGCCACCGAATTGGTGAAAAAGCTGCTTCGTCAGAAAACAGCTTGGTCATCTCTACCAGATATCCGAATGTCAAATTCAGCGGAAAAATCAGTACACTCGATACGCAAGCCCTAGGCATGTTGGACGCCTACACCGTTAAGTGCAGGCGTATGCTTTGTATTTATGCCGGTTTATAACCTCCGGCCGCCTGCTTTGAAATCCCATATATCTCACGGGCTTGCTGCTGGGTCGCGAGCGGGCGCCCCACCTCTCTTGCAATAGCCTGTACTTCTTTGAGAAGCTCGAGATTCGTAGGGTTTCGAGCGGGGTCATAGAACAATTCTAGGCCAGTTTTGACGTGTCCGCCGAGCTCGATGGCGCGCTTAATAACTTTACGCGTGTCACGATCTCCTTCCCCCCAAATCGAGATGCACCAGTTAAGCTTATGCTTCGAAAGCTCTTCCATCATGTCGAGATAGTAATACAAGCTTTCGAGAGTCGGCATCATGCCTGACGTACCAATCGGCTTCGTCGAAGTGAGGGCATACTCACCGATCAAATAGAAGTCGTAGAACGAGCCCGGCGTATACATACCTTGATTGACGTAATGCATTGCAAGCTTGAGCTGGCCGGGTTCATAAATTCCCCAGATTATGCTCATTTTGCGGGCAAGCGCCAAATCTACTTGGCCGGCAACGCGCTTATAATTCCAGCCGTACTCACGCCCGATGATATGCCCCTTCGCGTCGGTGTCGAACGCGAATAAATTGATGCCGGTGTCGATACAAGCAATATTTACGTTCGCCATCCGGTTCAGTATCTCGCTATGCTCTAGCCCATGCTCAGAATCAGTGCATTTCAGAACGTTGCATGTTGTTGGATACCAAGTCATGTCCGGACGCGCCCTCAAAATGCGGTCCCATGCGGGCATATAATCGTCGACGGCAGCTTGACCGGTCAAGTCGAAATTGGTGTTGTGTGTGTGGATGGCGCACGATCCAGCGTCCCAGCAACGCAGAGCATCTTCGACGACTTCGTCATAGGTGCGGGGCGTATTGGGGTTCATCTCTTTCGTGCGTTCGCCGTTAAGATGTGATTCCACGATCAGCGGGGTATCCCAGCCAGGTGCGCGGTTCGCGAATTTGTCAAGAGAGGTAGCCATACTGCAGATCACTTTCTTCCAGAGCCATAGTGGATTTGACAATTGCGGAATGGAACCAAGCTTCTATGTGCGGGAAGCTTGGTTCTAAGCCCCAAGGTATCGGAGACGCGAGACGTATCTCGCAGACTATTTGTAGCGCTTAGCGAGTACTTCTGTGGCGTTATCTTTCGTGATCAGCGGCTCTTTGTACCAAATCCGCGGGTCGATCACTGCCCCCTCAGCTACTGCCAGCGCAGCATCCACAACACGAGTCATGTCGGATTCCCAGAAAACACTGGCCCCCGCGGCCGAACCTTTTGCAATTTCTTGCACCAGGTCTTTCTGGCCATCCACACTCACCATAATCACGCCTTTTTCCCTGCCCGCACTTCGAAGAGCCGCAAGTACGCCCATGCCCATTTCGTCATTCATTGCATAAATGCCGTCGATTTTCGGGTTCGCCTGCAGCAAGTCTACCGCTGCTTTCATGGCTGGCATCCGTATCCAAGCTCCGGACTGCTTGCCTACGATATGGATGTCCGGGTACTTATTGATAACCTCCATAAACCCACCCAGTCGGTGCTCATAATTCGATGATTCAGCAACACCCTCAACTACTATAACATTTCCCTTGCCATGCAGGTTGTCAGCCAAATATTGACCCAGCAGGCGTCCATTCTGCCAATCGTCAGGGCTGATGAACGATGTGTATTTAACGTTTTTGGCACCGTCGTCGGGAATACCCGAGTTGTTGATGATCAGTGGAATTCCGGCTTTATTTACTTCCTCATAAGCCGGATAAACTGCTGTTCCGGAAAGACTGCTCAAGATCAAAACGTCAGGCTTTCTCTGAATCAGGCTCTCGATGTTTGCAATCTCAACACCAACTTCACCAGTGCCCTCTGTGACAATGCAGGTAACATTCGTGTATTTTTTACAGTTTGACTTGAAGGTCTCGACCATATTGATGCGGACTGGATGGTTCATAACCACCTGAGAAAACGCCAGCTTGATAGGCTTACCCGCTCCATAAACGCCCTTTTTCTCTCCTTCGCGAGCCTTTGCCGTAAATTGCTCGACCGTGGTGTAATGCGGGTCCTTAAGGATTGCCTCAGGAGTGGGGTCATAGACCGCTTTGAAGGTGACGCCTTCTGCGTTGGCGTTTCCAGCATATGCACCTATTAAGCTTAGACCAGCAAGCAACATAAAATGGCGTCGCGCCTTATTAAAATAGCTCATTTCGCTTCCTTCCCATTGACGAAACATCACGATGATCACTCGGCGTAGGACTTTGCGTCCACGCTCTCGTTTCTCAGTCAGGTCGTTAAGCGACCGTAGGAAAAGATAGAAAATTTTGTAGACTTATGTCAAGTATAAATTACAATTGTAAGAAAAAATACGATCGCGTTTGTCTGCAGCGGTCAACTCTAGTTCAGAAATAATAGTCTGATATCGTTAGTTTAATTGATATCGCTTCTTTAATTTGGAAATTTCTAAAATTTCAAAGCGAGTTCAAATGTTTATAAACTGACGATAATGAATGAACATTTGTCTTAATGAGACGTGACTTTCGCTTCTTAATCGGAGGCATTTCTTCGCCTAACGGCGCGAGGAAGTCATCGGGCTAACCTTTCCTGAAGATTAGTTTGTGTCGAGGCAAAATTTCCAATGTTTGGGATCGGCGTCGTCGGGCGCGTCAAGACTTGGCTTTCACCTTATACTGTTTTTAAGCTGTCATATATGGCGAGCGCTTTGCCTCCGTAAACCGTTGCGGGGCCGCCACCCATTTCGATTGCAACGCAAATAGATTCAACAACCTCCTCACGGCTGGCACCGTGTTTTAAAGCGTTTTGAATATGAAAGACGATGCAGCCCTCGCATTTTGTGACGATGGCTACAACAACAGCCATCAATTCTTTGGTTTTGGCGGATAGGGCACCATCGGTGCTGACTGATTTCATCAAGCCCTGAAAGGCTCTCATGGTCTCGGGGGCTGATTTATAGAGTTCTAAAGCTTGTTGACGCGTGCTTAGAGCAATTTCTTCGTAAGTCATGGTTTTCTTCCAAGTTTAATCGGCGCCTTTTTAAACCGCCTTCACTGTGTAATGCGAAGCTTTGGTCGGATTGTTGTTCATAAATTCCCAGGTTTTTTGAAAACTTTCGACGCCGGCTTGCGAGCCCAATCCCGTGGCGTTGAGGGCAGAAGTTGCTTGGGCGAAACGGACGGCGGTTTCCGGATCGAAACCTTTACACAGCGCTACGGCAAAGCCCGCGTCGAAAGCATCTCCGCAGCCGCATGTGCAATGCACATCGATTTCAAAGGCGGGAATAAT
>JANXSV010000436.1 GCA_025356505.1 Methylovirgula sp. | reverse complement strand
GATATCGCCAACACTGATACGCCGACGCTCCCGGGCCAGCTCATATCCGCCTTTTGGGCCGCGTACCCCGCGCAAAATATTGGCGTGCACAAGCGCCTGCAGCAAGGTTTCCAAGTGGCGCGGCGGCAGGGCAAAGCGTTGTGCCAGTGCTTTGGCCGCGACGGGAGCCGGGCGGGCGTGCAGCGCGACATCCACAATTGCCGCAACCGCTAACATCCTACGGCGGGACAGCAGGCTCATGACGTTGTGCCTGTGCTACCGAAACCACCGGACCCCCGCCCCGTGGCCGAGAGGATCTCTACTTTGGTCAGGAAAGCACGCGCCGCCGGCGCGATCACCAGTTGAGCGATCCGCATGCCGCGTGAAACCTCGAATGTCTCGGAACCCAGATTGATGAGAAGAACAGCAACCTCGCCGCGAAAATCCGAATCGATGGTTCCAGGTGAATTGAGCACGGTGATGCCATGTTTTAACGCCAAACCTGAACGGGGCCGCATCTGCGCCTCATATCCAACGGGCAGGGCAAATTGCAACCCGGTTGCAATCAAAGCCCGCTGCATCGGCGCAAGTGAAACCGGAGTTTCGATGGCGGCCATAATGTCCATGCCCGCGGCTCCCTCGCTCTGATACTCAGGCAAGGGCAAATCAGCCGCGTGCGGCAGTTGTTTGACTTCGATAGAAATCATTTCAAAAGTCCCGCGAAATGGCTGATGAGCCGCGTCGCGGTTTCCTGCTTGCTCATGGAAGGCCAATGCTCGATGCTTTTGTGCGAAATCAGCGTGACCTGATTGTTGTCTCCGCCCATAACATCGCCACTCACATCATTGGCCACAATAAGATCACAGCCTTTTTTGATCAGCTTCTCCTTGGCATAATCTTCCACATGGTCGGTTTCAGCAGCGAAGCCAATGACGAGCGGTGGCCTGCTGGCTCCGGTTGCAACTTGCGCCAGAACATCCGGATTTTCGCGCAGTTCGAGCTTGGGAAGGGTGCCATTTTGTTTTTTAATTTTGATGTCGCCAATATGGGCCACACTCCAATCGGCAACCGCTGCTGCGCCGATGAAAATGTCAGCGGGCAGAGCCTGTTCCACGGCTGCAAGCATATGCTCAGCTGTCTCAACCTTTTTGAGCGCGACACCGCTGGGCGCTGTGAGGTTCACCGGCCCGGATACCAGCGTCACCCGCGCACCGGCCCGCTTGGCGGCTTCTGCCAGTGCATAGCCCTGTTTACCCGAAGAGCGGTTCGCAATATAGCGCACCGGATCAATCGGTTCATGCGTCGGGCCGGCGGTTATAAGGACATGTTTGCCCTTGAGAATTGCATTGGGCAGCGGCAGCTCCATATCGTGTTGCAAGGCTTGTTCGATAGCCGCCACAATTTCCAAAGGCTCTGCCATGCGCCCCGGGCCATATTCCCCGCAGGCCATGTCACCATCATTAGGCCCGACAAATAAGGTTCCGTCCTGTACCAGCGTTGCCACATTGCGACGCGTCGCGCTGTGGAGCCACATCCGCAAATTCATGGCTGGCGCATTCAGGACGCGCTTATCCGTGGCCAGAAGCAGCGTCGATGCCAGATCGTTTGCCTGACCATGGGCCTGCTTCGCCAGCAGATCCGCTGTAGCAGGAGCCACTACGATCAGATCGGCAGAGCGCGAAAGTTCGATGTGACCCATCTCGGCCTCATCAGTCAGGGAAAACAAATCCTCATAGACTTTTGTGCCCGCGAGACTGGCGGCGGATAAAGGTGTAACAAAATGCTTGGCGGCAGCGGTCAGCACAACGGTTACGCCTGCGCCACGCTCTTTGAGACGGCGGATGAGCTCCAGGCTTTTATAAGCGGAAATGCCGCCGCCGATGATGAGCAGGATGGATTTGGCGGACAGGGTCTTCAACGCAACACCTCAGGCAATATCTACCGCAACTTGGCACCGCACCATTTAATTTACAAATGAAATATGGAGTTAGCCGCGGGACGGTTAATGCAGCGCGTCCCACAGCAACACCGCCGCAATCAGCCATAGTGCCATATTGCCCCAGCGCGCGCGGCGCGCTTCAGCTTTGCCGATACCATCCAAGCTTTCGCTCGAAAGCGAGAAGCCACTTCGGGTGGCAACATCAAGGTGCGCCAGCACGCTCTTGGCCCGATCAAAAAAGTCAGGAATGTCAGCCAGGCTCCGCCCCAGCCTTTGCAGCCCGCGTCCGGCGTCCTGGAGTTTTCCAACCGGTCCGAGGTTCTGCATAATCCAATCCTTGACCACAGGCTCAGCTGTTTTCCACATATTAAGCTGAGGGTCGAGCGTTCGGGCCACACCCTCGACAACAACCATGGTCTTTTGCAACATCACGAGTTCGGGCCGCGTTTTCATGTCAAACAAGGCTGTGATTTCAAACAGCAAAGTCAATAGCTTGGCCATGGAAATCTGGTCAGCGGTTTTCGAATGAATCGGCTCCCCCACCGCTCGGATGGCCTGGGCAAAATCTGCAACGCTGTGCTGCGGCGGCACATAGCCAGCCTCAATATGAACTTCCGCCACGCGGGTGTAATCGCGCGTGATGAACCCATAGAGTATTTCAGCCAGAAACCGCCGTTCATTGGGACCTTGGCGGCCCATAATCCCGAAATCCACCGCCACAATGCGTCCCTGCGGATCCACCATTAGGTTGCCCTGGTGCATATCCGCATGAAAAAAGCCGTCGCGCACGGCATGTAGCAGAAAATTCTGTATCAGCGTCTGTCCCAGTTTGGGTAAATCCAGCCCGCGCTCGCGCAGCGCCGCCAAATCAGACAGGGGTGTCGCCTCGACCCATTCGAGGGTGAGCACGTTTTTGGCTGTGCGGGTCCAGTCTACAAACGGCACGCGAAAATCAAGGTCTGTTCGCGTATTTTCGGCAAATTCGGACGCCGCGGCGGCCTCAAGGCGGAAATCCATCTCCAGCGTCACCGAGCGGGCCAGCGTATCGACCACTAGGATAGGCTGCAAACGATCTGCATCCGGCATAAACCGTGCGGCCAGGCGCGCGGCAAAATACATATCGCCAAGGTCGCGGCGAAACCGCCGTTCAACGTCTGGCCGTGCGATTTTCACCGCAACATCCCGCAAACTTCCATTTTCAGAAATCTGCGCCTTATGCACCTGCGCGATCGACGCGGCGGCGATTGGAGGCCCGAAACTGGTAAAAATTTCGCTGAGCTTTTGATCGAATGCTGTCTCAACCGCAGTTACGGCCTCCGCTTGCGAGAAGGGTGCCATCTTATCTTGCAGCGATAAAAGCTCTTTGGCCAACCGCGGCCCGGCAATATCGGGGCGCGTAGCTAGAAACTGTCCGAGCTTGACATAAGATGGCCCGAGCCGGGCCACGGCAGTAGCCAGTGCGCCGCTGGCATGAGATCGCGCCAAAGCCTTGGCAATCCGCATCGGCATGCGGGCAAAAACTGGCAGCGCTTGCACAGGCACCGGAGCCAGCGCGCCCTCGCGTGCCAGCACCCACCCGACGTGACTTAACCGCCAGACATGCCCGATATCCGCAAAGAGACCCATTCCTACAGCTTCCAACCGGAATGGATGGCGACAATGCCGCCGGACAGGCGCGTGTAGGAGACGCGCTCAAAGCCAGCCTCGCTAATCATATCCTTGAATGTTTCCGCAGTAGGAAATTTTCGAATGCTTTCGACAAGATAACGATAGGGCTCGCCGTCACCCGTCACGGCTTTGCCTATAGCGGGAATGGCAGAAAAGGAGAAGGCATCGTAGATTTTATCGAGGCCCGGCATGTCAACCTGCGAAAATTCCAGACACAGAAACCTGCCGCCGCGTTTCAGCACACGGTAAGCTTCCGTCAAGGCCACAGAAATACGTGGTACGTTGCGAATACCAAATGCGATTGTATATCCATCAAAGCTATTGTCCGCCAACCCAGTGAGTGCTTCAGCGTTGCACTCAACAAATTTCAGTCCGCTCAGGCCCAGTTTGTCCGCACGCTCCTGCCCGACCCTTAGCATGTCTGAATTGATATCCAGAACTGTCACTTCGGTTTCGGGGCCCCCCGCAGCAATAATGCGGAAGGCCACGTCACCGGTGCCGCCCGCCACATCGAGAGTCTTGAAGGCACGATTGCGGGAAGGCTTCAACATGCCGACCATCACGTCTTTCCAGGCGCGGTGCAGCCCGCCCGACATAAGATCATTCATCACATCATAGCGATCCGCCACTTTGTGAAAGACGTCATCAACAAGCCCCTGCTTTTCGCTCAGCGGCACATCGCGGAAGCCAAAATGCGTTTCGAGGGGTGCGGCGGTCATTGATTTTCTCCAAATTACGATAGGCACCATAGCAAGTGCTTCGCCATAAGGCTATTGAGGCGGGACGTTTTGCCGCTTGAAAGCATAGCCGGGACGCGCAACAACTCCCTTCGCCTACCAGGCATGGCAACACACCACCTATAGAATGACAATCAATGCCAGAACTCCCCGAAGTTGAGACTGTCCGCCGCGGCCTGTTGCCGGTCATGGAAGGCGCCCGCATCGCGCGCGTCGAGCAGCGCCGCGCCGATCTTCGATTTCCATTTCCGGAAAATTTTGTGGCCCGGCTGCAAGGCGCGCAAATCCTTTCGCTCACACGCCGCGCGAAATATCTGCTTGCAACCTTGGAGACGGGTGAAACTCTGGTCATGCATCTTGGCATGAGCGGTTCATTTTTGATTGATGCAACGCAGCCGGGGGCGTTTCACCACGCAAGTGGCCCGCAACACCTTGAGCCTAAAAAACACGATCACGTTCGATTTGAGATGTCAGACGGCAGTGTCGTCACCTACAATGACCCCCGCCGGTTTGGCTTTATGAATCTTATCACCGATCTTGCCAACCATGCGTTGTTTAAAAATATCGGTATCGAGCCGCTGGGTAACGAGCTTTCGGGCGTCTTCGTGCTGAACGCTTTCACAGGTAAAAAGGCACCTCTCAAGGCGGCTTTATTGGATCAGCGAATTATCTGCGGATTAGGAAATATCTACGTCTGCGAGGCGCTGTTCCGGGCGCGCCTCGCCCCGTTCCGCGCTGCTGGAAGCCTTAATTTGGCGCAGGCGGAAACACTTTCCAATACCATCCGCTTGGTTTTGGAAGAGGCGATCGTGGCAGGGGGCTCAACCCTGAATGACTTTTCCCACGCGGATGGAACTCTGGGTTATTTTCAGCATTGCTTTCAAGTCTATGACCGCGAGGGAGAGCCCTGCGTGATTTGCCAAGCGCCGGTTCTACGGAAAGTCCAGTCAGGCCGCTCAACGTTTTATTGTGCACATTGCCAAGTCTGACCTGCGCCGATGCCGATCGTGCGCTGGCAACAAATGCGCCTTTTGCCAGGTATTCGCAGCGGTCAAAGCCCGCGTCCGCCCTTCCGGCAATGGTGTCGCAATAGTCGTAAAACTTTTGTGGAACTCTTTGCCTTTTAAAACGTTGGAAAAAGTAAACACTCTTCCATCGATTGTTTACATTGCGCCTATTTGGCACTTCCTTGCCAAATTTAATCTCTCCAGAACTGGACATCACCATGACAAAACGTCTAAAATACGCCTTCTTGGGTGTGGTAAGTGCTGTTGTTTTTGCTGCGTCGAGCTTTGCCGCTTCAGCTGAAGGCCTCGTCACCGCGCATCTGTGGGACAAGGGTGCCGCTATGGAAATGACCCCAAACTTCGCCTATGGTGCTTCGGCTGCTGACAAGGCAAAGGCGACAATGGGCATCAAACTGTCGCAAATGTCGGTACCGGCTGGCAAGGTCAAGTTCAACGTCACCAATGATTCGAAAGATACCATCCACGAGATGGTTGTCCTGCAACCGGCCGATCTCAATAAGCTGGCTTACGTTGATGCTGAAAACCGCCTCAGCGAAGAATCAAATGTGCATATCGGAGAAGTTTCAGAGCTTGATCCGGGCAAGACCGGTTCGGTTACGTTGGATATGAAGCCGGGCACTTATCTGATTGTGTGTAATATCCCGGGGCACTACAAGGCAGGTATGTGGGAACTGCTTAAAGTTACTAAATAAACCCGCTCACCACGCAGCCATATCAATGGGCGCGGTTTACCATTATAAACCGCGCTTAAGCTTTATAATTAGAGTTCTGACTTTGAAATTATCCATTTGAAAAACCGTCGAGGTGCCAAGCAAAGCGCTATTCATGCAGCCGTGGCCCGCCACCATCTGCGCGAGCTCATCAGCGCTATAAATGACGGTGAGGACATCGAGGCCTGGGACGATGATGGCCGCACACCGCTGTTTTTGGCAGCGTTCAATGGCTATAAGGTGGTTCTGGCTGAGCTTGTGCGCAACGGGGCTCAGGTCAATGCCCGCGATGCCGATGAAAAGACCCCGCTCCATTATGCGGCGCAGGAATATCAGCTTGATGTCGTCGAATTGCTGGTGCGCGGCGGTGCGCTTGTTGATGCGCAGGACAAAGATGGCAACACCCCCTTATCCGAAGCGGTCTATTATTCACGCGGTCGCGGCGAAATGATCACCCTGCTGTTGAAAATGGGTGCGAAGCGAACTTTGAAAAACCGCCATGGCGTATCGCCGCTGGAACTGGCAAACACCATCAGCAATTATCGTGTCGATGGATTTTTTAAATAGCGAGTTGTATAGGCCTAAGCGCTTCGATCAAATGCGCATCGTCCATTTTGCCCACTTTGTTGACGTCGGTGGAAACCGGCCAGACTTGCAAAATTTCGTTTGAAGCCGGGCGGAGCAAGTCTTCGTGCGGCGTTTCGTTGAAAATCCAGGACCGTACTGCACTTGTATCCAGCAAAATCGGCATCCGGTCGTGCAGGGACGTTACAAAACGGTTGGCCTCTCCGACAATTATGGTGCAGGAAAGCAGCGTGTCCGCCGAAACCGGATCGGTCCAGTCATCCCAAACCCCGGCCATCCAAAGTGGCCCGCCGGAACGCCCGCTGAAATAATACGGCTGCTTGATCTTGCCTTCACTTCGCCATTCGTAAAACCCTGACGCAGGTATCACGCAGCGCTTATGCCGAAATCCGGTCCGGAACATCGGCTTGTCCGCGATTGTCTCTGCGCGGGCGTTGAATGTGGCCGGCATTTCCTTCAAGGATTTCTTCCACCAGCTTGGCACCAAGCCCCAACGCCGCATGGAAAGCTCTAGCTTGTCGCCACGCGCCACCACCACATCAACCGGATCCGTCGGGGCAACGTTATAGCGCGCCGGAAGGTTCCGGTTGGTGCCTATCAGATCCAGCGCATCATGCACTTCGCGCCACGTGTAAAGCTGGGTGAATCGTCCGCACATGCGAGGGACAATACAGCCGCCGGGAGCGCTGTGTCGAGTAGGCCTTCGCGCCCTTGCGGATTGCCAATTGATCATTTATGAACAATGTTCAAGGTGAGGTAATGTGCCTTGCTTATCACGAAAGAGCACGTGCGAGTTCCTGTCCCACAATCGCGATCATTACCGTCAGACGCCGCCCTGGCGCGGCGCGAGGCCCTGCGAGAAACGCTCCTGCACCTAGCTCTACAAACCATCGACACTCATGGGTATCAAGCATTGCGGGCTAGAGCACTCACCGATGCCGCGGGATGTGCTTTGGGAGCGCTGTACACGGTGTTCCAGGATATGGATGCGCTTTTTATTGCGGCAAAGTTAAAAATTCTCGAGCAGCTCGATGACGACATGGCCAACAATGCGACAGTCGGTTCAGGTGTTTCATCACAAGCGCCGCCGATCTTAGAGCCTGCCGCGGCAACAACGCACCTGCTTGCGCTCGCTGATGCCTATTTGACTTTTGCCAATACGCATTTCCACCGTTGGCAAACTCTGTTTCAGCACCGGCTTGGCGAAAACACTCCGCTTCCGGAGGCCTATTTTGAGCGGTTGACGCATATATTTGGCCATATCGAACGCCCTCTTGGCGTGATTATGCCTCAAAGTTCCACATCGTCTCGCGCGCTGACAAGCCGGGCCTTGTTCGCATCTGTCCACGGCATCGTGGTTTTAGGGCTGGAGCAAAGACTAGGTGAGACATCTGCCGCCTCGATTCGAGCCCAGTATCAGATGCTGGTGCGCAATGTTGTCGCCGGATTGCTCGCAGATACCCGCAGCGTCGCCGACTAATCAACACACTCCTGCCATCATTCGTTCAGAACTGGTTCAGTGCCGCAGAGGCATCCTGAGATCGTTGAGTTCACGGCCGTCACCCACCATCCAAACAATCATCAAAAGGAAATTGAGCATGAAAATTTCTAATACAGTCTTTGCTGTTGTAATCGCTGCAGGTTCGCTTGTTGCTGCACTGGCCCCCGCGAGCGCTATGCCGGTTGCTGGCGGCGCTGCCGTAACGGTGAATGCAGGCGACTCCAGTGTCCAGATCGAACAGGCCGGATGGCGCTGCGGACCAGGCCGTCATATGACCCCCTACGGTCGCTGCGTATTCAACCGCCGCCCGATTTTCTTCCATCACTATCATCGCCGCTGGTATCGGTATTGATCCAACCGCAATGTTTTTAGCGAGAGGGCGGCGTCTGTGCCGCCCTTTTTTATGCCGCGCCCTGACCCAGCGCCCTGTTTTGGGGCATTGCCGCTGGCGCGTTAAACAAATTTCTTAACCTTAACTCCGCACAGTCTCAGGAGAGTTCCAATTGAGTTTTGAGAGCGAGAGTGAGTGTTATGCGTTTGAGTGTGAGTTTTATGTTCTGTTACGCCGCAATGACGGGCGTTTTGCAGGCCGAAGAACAGTGGACCGCGACATTGACGGGCAATTTTGGCGCTTCACCCGCCTACCAAGGTTCGAAAGATCTCGCCCTCTTCGCCTTGCCGGGTGTGGGATTTCACAAGGCCGGTAGTGACCCGGGTTTTTCGGCTCCGGATGATAATATCTCTCTCGCGTTATTTGACCAAGGGTGGCTCAAAGCCGGGCCTGTGGGTCATTTTCAGTCGGCGCGCCGCGCCCAAGATCATAGTGAGCTCCATGGTCTCAAAGATGTGCCATGGACACTTGAGGCGGGCGCTTTCGTTGAAGCTTGGGCGACACCAAAGCTGCGAGCGCGCGTGGAGGTCATGCAGGGCTTTCATGGACATCACGGTGTGGTGGCGAACGCGAGCCTCGACTATGTCGAAAAGCTGGGCAAGTGGACGCTCTCGGCTGGTCCCCGCCTCACATTGGCTGACCGCCACGCGATGTCCAAACTTTTCTCCGTTTCCGCCAGCGAAGCTGCCGCAAATGGCACCTTCACCCCTTTTGAGGCCAAAGCGTCTCTTGAGTCAGTCGGATTTGCCGGAGCCGCCACATATCAGTGGAATAAGCAATGGAACACGACGGTGTATAGCCGTTACGACCGGCTCACGCAGAGCGCCGCGCATAGCCCAATCACCGTGCAAACCGGATCACGCAACCAGCTAACCTTCGGCGCCGCGGTTTCCTATTCGTTCGACTTTAACCGCTTCTGGTAGGGTCAGGCGCGTTTCGACCAAAAAATAGCGCCGATACCAACGACCATCAGCGCTGCGCCGCGATAGGCCCAAGGCATCTGGCTGATCATAAAGCTTTCAGCCGGATAAGGAAAATATCCCGTCCCTTGGCCGATCCAGATCAACCCGACTAAGGCCGCAAGGCAACCGGCGAAAAAAATGATACGTTTCATAAGGACGTCCTTGAGCTGATCCGCGCTGAATGCCCGGCATATCCTTCGATCTAGTCCCCAACAACCTCAATATCCAGCAAATGACCGCCGCGATCACGTTTGGTTTGTAAATAGTTGCGATTTTGCGCGGTTTGTCGACCCTGAATGGCCAGCGTGGCAGTGACATTAAGCCCTGCCGTGCGCAAGGCCTCGACCTTTGAAGGATTGTTTGTCATCAGTTGCACCCGCGAAACGCCGAGCAGCGTTAACATCCGCGCCGCAAATGCGAAATGCCGCTCATCATGCTCGAATCCGAGCACCTCATCCGCGTCGAAAGTATCGAACCCTTCAGCCTGGAGCGCATAGGCGCGCATTTTATTGCCGATACCTGTGCCCCGCCCCTCTTGGTCAAGATACAAGATAATGCCGCCTTGCTTAGCTGCCATCGCTTTTGCGGTCTCACGCAGCTGATCGCCGCAATCGCATTTGAGCGATCCGAATAAATCCCCCGTCAGGCAGGCTGAATGCAGCCGAACCGCTACCGACTGCATCAAATCAGGCTGCCCGATGAGCACCGCTACTTGATCTCGCAAGCCCTCGCCGCCGCGAAATACGACAAATTCTGACATTGCTCCTTCAAGCGGAACCGGTGCCCGCGAAACGATATGCAGCTTTTGCGTTTGAGCTAATCGGTAAGCCGCAATGGCATCAACGTCGCACGCCAGTTCATTTTCAGACACCGCGTCGCGCGTCATAATCAAAGCCGGTAGCGTGAGCGCCAGTTTTGCCAGATCGAGCGCCGCAATTTCAGCGTCCTCCGCAGGTACAAATGCTGGCGCGCCAATCAAAGCCCTGCTAATGCCGAGATTTTTCAAATGATCGGGCGCAAGGCCAGCGCTCTCTAAGCTGCCACCGTGCGGCAGATTTTGGCCCAGAAACCGCAACCGCGCGCCGCTCAGCACCAGTTTTGCGCTGCTGGCCAACACCAGCGTTTCCGCCTCCAGCCCCTGAACGCGCCATTGCCCTGGTGCCGCGCGCAGAATAACCGGGCGCCCCGCGCGCAATTCGCTGATGGCGCGCTCTATGGCTATGAGGTCTTTATGGTCCGACACACGAAAATCCAACGAATTAATCTTGCTCACCGCCCTGCGAGCCTTAGCGCCTGCAATTGGGGCAAGTAAAACAAAGTTACAAGTGGGACTCTAGAAAGCCATCCTTGCGTTTTTAACAACTTGCGCAATCAGCTTAACCGAAGCCGGCCAATCGGGCAATTTTTGACCTGCCTGCCAACTTTTGTCGGCGGTTTGGGCGCGCAACTCAGGCGAATGCAACAATGCCTCAACCGCTAGCTTTAGGGCTTCGCTGTTTG